>JANYGW010000002.1 GCA_025359245.1 Massilia sp. | reverse complement strand
GGACTCGACGCGACGCTGGGCCTGGCCTTCGCGCATACCGGCGTGCTGTATCCGATGTTCGGCACCTTGCTGGGATGGCTGGGGGTGGCGCTGACCGGTTCCGACACTGCCGCCAATGTCTTGTTCGGCAGCTTGCAGCGGACCACGGCGGAACAGCTCGGTCTGCCGCCGGTCCTGATGGCGTCGGCCAATAGCGCCGGCGGCGTGATGGGCAAGATGATCGATGCGCAATCGATCGTGGTGGCGTCGACCGCGACCCGCTGGTACGGTCACGAGGGCGACATCCTGCGCTATGTGTTTTTCCATTCGATTGCGCTGGCGATCCTGGTCGGCTTCCTGGTGACGCTGCAGGCGTATGTCGCGCCGTTCACGTCGATGGTGCCACACTAGAAGGTCGACGCTAAAGACCGCGAGCCTGCTGGTCGGCATCACCGGCCGGCAGGCTCGCGCAGCGGATTTCGTGGTGCTTCAGAGGTTGGCGACCAGACGCGGCTCGTCCTTGCCGAAGCGCTTGCGGATCGACGTCGCGATGCCGGCGCCGTCGAGGCCGCAGGCCGCCAGCAATTGCGGTACGTCGCCATGGTCGATGAACTGATCCGGCAATCCCAGGATCAGCAACGGTTTGACGATGCCTTCGGCAGCCAGCGCTTCTGCCACGGCAGCACCCGCCCCACCCATGATGCAGCCCTCTTCCACCGTCACCAGTGCATCGTGCGACGCCGCCAGCTCGCGCACCATCGTCAGATCGAGTGGCTTGACGAAGCGCATGTTGACCACGGTCGCGTCCAGCACTTCGCCGGCCTGCAGGCTCGGCGCGACCATCGTGCCGAACGCCAGGATCGCTACCTTGCTGCCGGCACGCCGGCGCTCGGCCATGCCGATTGGAATCGTCGTCAACGTCTTTTGCACAACGGCACCGACACCGGCGCCGCGCGGATACCGCACCGCCGCCGGCCCGGCGTATTGATACCCGGTCGAGAGCATCTGCCGGCATTCGTTTTCGTCGGAGGCCGCCATCACCACCATGTTCGGAATGCAGCGCAGGAACGCCATGTCGTAATTGCCGGCATGCGTGGCGCCATCCGCGCCCACCAGCCCGGCCCGGTCCAGCGCGAAGGTCACGTCCAGGTTCTGCAGGGCGACGTCATGGATCAATTGATCGTAGCCGCGCTGCAGGAAGGTCGAATAGATCGCCAGCACCGGCTTCATGCCTTCGGTGGCCAGGCCAGCGGCAAAGGTCACCGAATGCTGCTCGGCGATGCCGACATCGTAATACCGGTCCGGAAACCGCTGCTCGAATTCCGTCATGCCAGAGCCGCCGCACATGGCTGGCGTAATCCCGATCAGGCGCTTGTCGGCGGCCGCCATGTCGCACAGCCAGTCACCGAACACCTGGGTATAGGTCAGCTTGCCGGCGGCGCCAGGCTTGATGCCTTCGGCCGGATTGAACTTGCCCGGGCCGTGGTACAGGACCGGATCGGCTTCGGCCAGCTTGTAGCCCTGGCCCTTCTTGGTGACCACGTGCAGGAATTGCGGGCCCTTCAACTGCTTCAGGTTCTGCAGCGTCGGCACCAGCGATTCGAGGTCGTGGCCGTCGATCGGACCGATGTAGTTGAAACCGAATTCCTCGAACATGGTGGCCGGCACCACCATCCCCTTGGCGTGCTCTTCCAGCCGCTTGGCCAGTTCCAGCACCGGGCCCGGCAACATGGTCTTGCCGACGTTCTTGGCCGCGGCATAGAAGCGGCCCGACATCAGGCGCGCCAGGTAGCGGTTCAAGGCACCCACCGGCGGCGAAATCGACATGTCGTTGTCGTTCAGGACCACCAGCAGATTGATGTCGTCGTGAATGCCGGCATTGTTCATCGCTTCGAAGGCCATGCCGGCGGTCATGGCGCCGTCGCCGATGACGGCGATCGCATGCCGGGTCTCGCCTTTGGTGCGCGCCGCCAGCGCCATGCCGAGCGCGGCCGAGATCGAGGTCGAGGAATGGGCCGTGCCGAAGGTGTCGTATTCACTTTCGACCCGCCGCGGAAAGCCGGAAATACCGTCTTTCTGGCGCAGGCTGTGCATGCGCTCCCGGCGTCCGGTCAGGATCTTGTGCGGATAGGTCTGATGACCGACGTCCCAGACGATCCGGTCTTCCGGCGTATTGAAGACGTAATGCAGCGCGATCGTCAGTTCGACCGTGCCCAGGTTCGACGACAGATGGCCGCCGGTCTTGGACACCGAATCGAGCAGGTATCCGCGCAACTGGTCGGCGAGCGGGCGCAATTGCGAACGCGTCAGCCGGCGCAGATCGGCCGGCAGGTTGATTTTATTTAATAAGTCCATATGACGACGCTTTCCTACGCTTTCCGTTGCACTATCAAGTCAGCCAGAGCGCGCAGCGGATCTGCTGCGGCGCCGAAGCGGGCGACGGCGCGGTGCGCGTCGTCGCGTAAGGTGTCGGCCAGCGCGCGCGATGGCTGCAGGCCCAGGATCGTGACGTAGGTCGGCTTATTGTCGGCCGCATCCTTGCCGGCCGTCTTGCCCAGCGTCGCCGAGTCGGCCGTGGCATCGAGCACATCGTCGACCACCTGGAACGCCAGGCCGATGGCCTGCGCATAGGCTTCCAGCGCGGTCCGCTCGTCGGCCTCCAGGACCTTGCCGCACTGGGCACCCAACAACACCGATGCGCGCAACAGGGCGCCGGTCTTCAGGCGATGCATCTGCTCGAGCTGCTCGCGGTTCAGCGCCAGCCCAACACTGTCGAGATCGATCGCCTGGCCGCCGCACATGCCGCGCGAACCGGCCGCCTTGGCCAGCAAGCGCAGCATGGCGATCTGGCGCGCCGGCGCGATGTCGGCAGCGACGGCGGCGAGCACTTCGAAAGCCTGTGTCTGCAGCGCGTCGCCCACCAGCAGCGCGGTCGCTTCATCATACTGAACGTGCACGGTGGCCTTGCCACGGCGCAGGGCGTCGTCGTCCATGCAGGGCAAATCGTCGTGCACCAGCGAATAGGCGTGAATCAGTTCCACCGCAGCAGCGGCATGCGCCAGCGCCGGCAGCGGCGCATCGAACAGCGCGCCGGCAGCGTACACCAGCAACGGGCGCACCCGCTTGCCGCCGCCCAGGACGGCATACCGCATCGCTTCATGCAGCCGCGCCGGCTGGGTCCCGGGTGCCGGCAACGCGGACTCGAGCGTGGCTTCCACATTTGCCTGCACCGTCTGCATCCAGAGCGCGAAGCTGGCGCCGGGCGTCATTCCCCGCCTTCGCTGGCGGCATTGAACGGTTTCAGGGAATCGCCTTCCAGCATCTTGACCTGCTGGTCGACGCGCTCCAGTTGGGCGTTGCAAAAGCGCACCAGTTCAGCGCCGCGCTTGTAGGCGGCGACCGAGGCTTCCAGTGGCAGTTCGCCGGCTTCCATTTGCGCTACCAGTTGTTCCAGGTCGGCCATGGCTTGCTCGAACGATGCGGGTGCGGCGTCTGGCGTTTGTTTTTTAGACATGAGGTCGAATTGAAACGGGGCTGAAATCAACCCCTTATTTTAGAACAAACCATATGTTGCCGGGCCAAGCAGAGCGACGCCTGGCGTAATGCCCGTCGTGTCCGCTACGGCGTGCACGTCCCGCCAGTGCGCGCCGGTACCATTTAACGGCATGCCCGCCGCTTGAATTCACCGCCGCCGCCTGCACCTGTCCTGCATGCGAAAGCGTCATTTGCCAGGCAAGATGGTACTCCTGGACACAATTTCGCGGAAGCATACAGCATAACGGTTTGCTAATCCGCTTCGGGTATAATCGCTGGTTCTGTCCAAAATTTCCTTCTTATCTAATTCGTTCTGCACGGAGCAAGCGTTCCGGATGGAGCCCGGGTTCGAACACAGGTTTTTGCGGATTCTTTC
>JANYGW010000244.1 GCA_025359245.1 Massilia sp. | reverse complement strand
GTCAGACCTCAATTGAAAAACATTTTTCAATTGAGGTCTGACCCCGATTCTGTTTACGCGGGCAAGGCCTTGGCGGGCGGGCTGGCGGGGAGCGCCGCGTCATCCTGGTGGAAGGGGGCGCGCCAGGTGGCGATGAAGGAGGGGATGGTCGCCACCATGACGAACACGAAATAGCTGACGTAGCCCAGCGCTTCCTGCAGGTAGCCGCTGACCATGCCTGTGAGCAGGCCGCACAGGCCCATCACGCCGGTGCCGAAGGCGTAGTGGGTGGTGGTGTATTTGCCGGGCGCCAGTTGCTGCATCAAATAAATCATGAAGCCGACCGCGCCGAAGCCGAAGAAAAATTTCTCGACCACCACGCCCAAGCCGATCACCAGCAAATTCGATGGCAGAAACACGCTCATCAGCAGGAAGGTGACGTTCGGGATGTTGACCGCGCAGCACAACACGAACAGCGTGGCCTTGAGCCCGCGCCTGGCCACGTACAGCCCGCCCAGCAGCGAACCGAGCAGGACGGCGGCCAGGCCGTAGGTGCCGTAGATGATGCCCAGCAGCTCGTTCGACAGGCCCAGGCCGCCCTTGGCCGCCGGATCGACCATGAAGAAGGGGCCGATCTTCTCGAGGAAGCCGATGCTGAGCCGGAACAGGAAGGCGAACGCGATCATGCGCCACACGCCGCGCTTCTGGAACAGCGTGACGAAGGCGTCGAGCAGGATGCGCCCGCCGTCGGCCACGCTGGCTGGCGTGTTGTCGGCGCGCGCGCCGTCGGGCATCACGCGCGCGTGCCAGGCCGCCATCAGCAGCGTCAGCGCGCCCACCAGGAAAAAGATGACGCGCCAGGCGTCGATCCATTCGGGCCCGAACACGCTGGCGTCGTGGTGGAACAGCCGGGTATGCAGGCGCCCGCTGAGCCACACCATGCCGCCGGCGGCGACGATCGGCCCGATATTCCACGACAGGCTCTGGATCCCGCAGTACAGCGACTGCGCGCGCGCATCGAGCGAGGTGACGTACACGCCGTCGCTGGCGATGTCCTGGGTCGCGCCGACGAACGAGAGCGCGAAGAAGGCCACCATCAGGAACGCCATGTAGTTCGGCAGCGACATGGCCAGCGCGATGCCGAGGAAGCCGAGCCCGATCAGCACCTGCGCGCACAGCACGAAGAACTTCTTGGTGCGGTACATTTCGACGAAGGGGGCGAACAGCGGCTTGAGCGTGTAGGCCAGGATCAGCATGCTCGAATACTGGGCCGCCTTGCCGTTGTCCATGCCGAGATTCTTGAACATGATGGCCGTCACGCTGGTCAGCATGACATAGCCAAGCGCCATCGTGAAGTAGCCGGTCGGTACCCACAGCAGCGGTGAAACAGCCGGTTTAGCAGCGTGCATGGTCGAACTCCAGTGTAGGTGGGGGCAGCCCCGGCATGGCCGCGGCGGCCGGCGCGGCCAGGTGGCGCGCCAGCAGCGCGGCGGCGCCGGCCAGGGCCGGGTAGGGCTTGGTGATCAGCATGGTCGGGATCTGCGCGGTGAAACCGCTGAAGCGTCCCTTTCTTTCGAAGCGCGCGCGAAACGGCGAGCCGGCGAAATAGTCGCCCAGGCGCGGCACCACGCCGCCGCCGATATAGATGCCGCCGGTGGCGCCCAGCGTCACCGCCAGGTTGGCCGCGACGGTGCCGAGCATGCCCGAGAAGCAGTCCAGCGTTTCGCGGCACAGCGCATCGGCGCCGCTGAGCGCGCGTTCGACGATGGCGGCGGTCGACAGCGACAGGTCGAGCGGCAGGCCGCGGCTGGCGGCGAGCGCCTCGCGGATCAGCGCGATGCCGGGGCCGGACACCATGCGTTCGGCCGACACGTGGTCGTAGCGCCGCCAGCAGTACTGCAGCACCGCCACTTCGCGCGCATCGAGCGGCGAGAACGCGACGTGCCCGCCCTCGCTTTCCAGCGCCACCCACTGGCCCGCGGCCGGCAGCAGGCCCGACACCCCGAGGCCGGTGCCGGCGCCGACCAGGCCGATCGCGCCGCCGGCCCTGGCCTGGCCGCCGCCGATTTTGAAAACGTCATCGGGGCCGAGCGCCGGCAGCGCCATCGCCAGCGCGCTGAAGTCGTTCACCGCCAGCAGCGTGGCCAGCCCCAGTTCGCGCCGCGCGGCGGCGATCGAGAAGGCCCAGTCGTGGTTGGTCATGCGGATCGCGTCGCCGCGCACCGGGTTGGCGATGGCGATCACCGCATGGCGCGCGCCGGCGCCAACGCCGGCCAGGTAGGCGGCGGCAGCGTCCTCGAAGCGCGGATAGTCGGCGCAGGCCAGCGTCTGCATGGCGGCAATGTCGCCGGGCGCCACTTCGAGCGCGAAGCGGGCGTTGGTGCCGCCGATATCGGCCAGCAGGCGCGGCCCGTCAAGGTAGGATCCGGACATCGTGGGCGCTCCTCAAGGATGTGATGCAATGAAATCGCGGTACCAGATGGCGCTGTCCTTGAAGGTGCGCTGCTGGGTCGCGTAATCGACATGGATGATGCCGAAGCGCTTTTCGTAGCCGGAGTTCCATTCGAAGTTGTCGAGCAGGCTCCAAAGGAAGTAGCCGTGCACGGCCACGCCCTGGTCCATCGCCGCCTGCAGTGCGTGCAGGTGCGCGCGCACGAAGGCGATGCGCCCGGCATCGGGCACTTCGCTGCCCACCAGCTGGTCCGGATTGGCCATGCCGTTTTCGGTGATGTAGATCGGCGGCAGGTCGTACTCGCCCTTGAGCTTGAGCAGCAGTTCGGTCAGCCCCTGCGGATGGATCTCCCAGCCCATGTCGGTAAAGCCCTCCTTGCCCGGCGCCGGCAAGGGCGGGGTGGCGGCGCTGCACCAGGAGCGGAAGTAGTAATTACAGCCCAGGAAATCAATCGGTTGGCAGATCGCGCCGAAGTCGCCGTCGTGCACCTGCGGCGCGTCGGCGCCATGGGCGCGCAGCGCCAGCTCCGGGTAGCGGCCCTTGAAGATCGGGTCCATGAACCACTGCACCGAACGCGCGTATTCCAGTTCGGCCATGGCGTGGTCGGCCGCTGAATCGGTGGCCGGGTCGGCGGTCCATTGATTGAGCACGATGCCCAGTTTGGCCTTGCTGCCCACGGCGCGCATGGCCGTCATGGCCAGCCCGTGCGAGAGCAGCAGGTGGTGCGATACCTGGATCGCCTGCCTGGCATCGGCCACGCCGGGCGCGAACTGGGCGTTGCCGTAGCCGAGATTGGCGGTGCACCACGGTTCGTTATGGGTGGCGATGGTGGCGAGCCGGTCGCCGAAGCGGCGCGCCACTTCGGCCGCGTAGTCGGCAAAGCGGTGCGCGGTGGCGCGGTTCATCCAGCCGCCGTCGTCCTGCAGGCCCTGCGGCAGGTCCCAGTGGTACAAGGTCAGGTGGGCCTTGATGTGATTGGCCTCGAGCGCGTCGAGCAGCCTCTCGTAGAAGGCGAAGCCGGCTTCGTTCCAGGCTCCCTTGCCGTCCGGCTGGACGCGCGACCAGGCCATCGAAAAGCGGTAGGCGTCCACGCCCAGCGCGGCGATCAGGGCCACGTCTTCCTGGTAGCGGTGATAGTGGTCACAGGCGATGCTGCCGTCGCTGTGATCCTTGATCGCGCCGGGCTGGCGGCAAAAGGTATCCCAGATCGAGGGACCCTTGCCGTCGGCCGCGGAGGCGCCTTCGATCTGGAAGGCGCTGGTGGCGACACCCCACGTGAAGTCCGCGGGAAAATGCTTGGATTGGTTCATTGTGACGCTCTGTTTCGGTAAGTCGTGAGAATAGAAACAGGGGGCGCGATGCCTTGCGCCCCCTGCCGGACAGGCGTCTTAGAAGTCGACGCCGGTGTTGATGCCGACCGTGCGCGGCGCCTTGTACTGCGCCAGCCAAGGACCGAAGCCGTTGAAGGCGCTGGTCTTGATCTTGGCGTCGCTCACATTGCGCACGAAGCCGTCGGCCCACCAGCCCTTGCTGGACTGGTAGCGCAGGCCCAGGTCGGCCGTGATGTAGGCCTTCTGGCGGTCCGGCTCGCCCAGGTTGAACACCGACAGTTCGGTCGCGGTTTCGTAATGGGCCGTGATGCGCGGCACCAGCTTGCCCTCAGCCATATTGATGGTGTGCTGGTACTGGACGGTGGTCGAGAACTTCGGCGCGTGCGGCATCGTGTGGCCGCTCACGTCCAGGCAGGAGTTGAGGGCTGGGTTGGCCGCGCACGGCGGCAGCGCATAGTCGTTCGAGCCGGCCAGCAGGACGCCCAGCTTGGCTTTTTCGAGCGCCAGCGTGACCGACAGGCGGTCGAGCGGCGTCAGGCGGGCCGTGATCTCGGACTCGAAGCCGTACACCTTGGCGCCATCGGCATTGGTGATCGACAGGCCGTGGCTGCCGTCCGAGAAAGTGACCGGCGAATTGAACTGGAAGTCGGTGAACTTCGAGTAGAACAGCGCGTTGTTGACCTTGACCGTGCCGCCCATGAACGAGCTCTTGGTGCCGAATTCATAGCTGATCAGCGTTTCGGGATTGTATGGCAGGCCGCGATCCTGCACGCCGCCCGACTTGTAGCCGGTCGCCACGCTGGCGTAGACCATATTGTCCTTGTTGACGTCGAAGTTCGCGCGCAGCAGGCCGGTGACCTTGCTGCCGTTGAACACGCCGTCGTTGCTGACCGCGCCAGGCGAGAAGCCCTGGCCGGGCACGCGCGGATCCATCGACGGATTGAGCGGCACCTGCGGCACGGTCGCGTCGTAGTTCCAGGTGTAGGCGTTGCCGCCGATGTTTTCGCGCCGGTCCTTGGTGTAGCGCACGCCGCCGGTCAGGTGCAGCGCATTGCTGACGTTCCAGGTGGCCTGGCCGAACACGGCTTTCGAGGCCACGGTTTCCTTCGGCTGGATGAAGGAACCCTGCCAGCCGACCGTGCCTTCCTGGGTGCCGTTGAAGATCGGGATATCGAAGCGGATATCGTTCTTCTCGGCCGCATAGTAGGCGCCGAGCTGCCAGTCGACATCCTTCGAGCCGAGCGACTGCAGTTCGACCTCATGGCTATGGCTCAAATAGTTCGAGTCGACCGTGGTGTGTTCCTGCCAGGTGGCGCCCGACAGGATGCTGGTCGGCACGCGCGAGCCGCCGTCCTGGTCGAAGCGCATCGAGCCGCGGTATTTGGAGACGCCGGCGATGTAGTTCAGCGCCATGCCGTCGCTGATCCTGTATTCGAGGCGGCTGCGGATGCTCTGGCTGTCGCGGTCGACCCAGGGGGCGCTGTCGGACAGGATCGAGCGGAATTTCTCGCCCGGGCGCGGGTCTTCCATCAGGTTGGCGCTGGGGGTGCCGCGGTCGCTGAATTTTTCGTACGAGACGTTCCACTTGAGCTGGGGCGAGATCTGCCACAGCAGGCTGGCGCGAAACGCGGTCTGGTCCTGGGCGTTGTATTTCTTGTTCCCGACGGCGAACAGGTTGCCGTTGATCGGACGGAAGGTGGCCGGGTCGCCGCCGGCGGCCGCGTAGGCGGCGCGCTGGTCGGCCAACGGCACGCCGTGGAATTTCTGGTAGTCGACGTAGCCGTCATGCTGCTCGTGCACGACGCCGATGCGCAGCGCGACCGTGTCGCCCAGCGGGATGTTGAAGGCCGCGCGCGCGCCGTAGCGGTGATAGTCGCCGATGCCGGCTTCGGCCGAACCGGCGGTGCTGTGCAGTTCAGGCTTGACAGTCTGGATATTGACCGCGCCGACGGTGGAGTTGCGGCCCCACAGCGTGCCTTGCGGACCGCGCAGCACTTCGATCGCCTCGAGGTCGAACAGCAGCGCGGTGGCGCCTTCGGGGCGCGGCGAGTAGACGTTGTCGATGAAGGTGGCCACTTCCGGATCGGCGTATTCGGCCTTGGCGCTGTCGTTGCCGATGCCGCGCAAGGTCATCGTGGTCACGCCGTGGTCGCCCTCGGCGGTCGCTTCGAAGCCGGGCACCAGCGCGGTCACGTCGAGCATGGTCTGCACGTGGTTGTCCTGGAGCGCGGCGGCATTGATCGCCGTGATGGCGACCGGGGTGCGCTGCAGGCTGGTGGCGCGCTTGGTGCCGGTGACGACCACTTCGGCGATGACGCCCGAATCGGCGCTGGCGACCGCCTTGTCCTTGTTGGCGGGCGCACTCTGGGCCTGGACGTTATTGATGCTGGCCAGCAGCGTCAGGATCGCCAGCTGGATGGGCGCGGAAGGGCGCCGGAAGGCGTGTGGTGCGGAAGTTTTCATCGGTGTCTCCAGAAGGAATAATGTGATTGCTTTTATAGTAGTTTTGGCGTGAAAACGATTTCACGTTTTTGAAACCGATTTCATGGTATATTTCATTGGCAGTGAAAGTCAAACAAAATATCAAAATGTCGTGAAAACGACGAAAATAGCGAAATTGAGGCCAATTTATGAAAAGTTTTCATAACGTGTTGATCGTGGGCGGCGGGACGGCCGGCTGGCTCACCGCCTGCTTCCTGGCCAAGACCCTGGGCGCGGCCGGGGCCGGGGTGCGCGTCACGCTGCTCGAGTCGCCCGAGATCGGCATCATCGGCGTGGGCGAGGGCACCTTTCCGTCGATCCGCGGCACGCTGGCGGCGATCGGGCTGGACGAGGCGCGCTTCGTGCGCGCATGCCAGGCCACTTTCAAGCAGGGCATCCGCTTCAACGACTGGGTGCGCGCGCCCGGCGCGCCGGGCGCCGATCATTATCTGCACCCGTTCAGCCATCCGAGCCAGCGCCAGGGCGGGCCGGAACTGCTGCCCTACTGGCTGCGCGGACTGGCCGGCGACGGCGTGCCGTTCGCCCGCGCCGCCACCATGCAGCAGCGCGTGGCCGATGCCGCGCGCGGGCCGAAGCGCTTCGGCGACGCCGACTTCACGGGGCCGATGAATTACGCCTACCATTTCGACGCCGGCCGCTTCGCCGCGCTGCTGGCCGAACACGGGCGCGCGCTCGGCGTGCAGCACGCGCTGGGCACGGTGGAACGGGTCGCGCTGGACGAGGACGGCGCCATCGCCAGCGTGCACACGCGCGAACAGCACAGCTTCAGCGCCGACCTGTACATCGACTGCACCGGCTTTCGCGCGACGCTGATCGGCGCGGCGCTCGGTGCGCCGTTTCGCGCGCTCGACGACGTCTTGTTTGTCGACCGCGCGCTGGCGATCCAGGTGCCGTATCCGCAGGCCGATACGCCGATCCCGTCGTACACGATCTCGAGCGCGCACGAAGCCGGCTGGACCTGGGACATCGGCCTGCAGCAGCGGCGCGGGGTCGGCTATGTGTACTCGAGCCGGCATACCAGCGACGAACGCGCCGAGCAGGTGCTGCGCCAGCACATCGGCCAGGACGCCGACGGCCTGGCCGCGCGCGCCCTGAAGCTCCAGGTCGGCTATCGCGAGACGCCGTGGGTCAAGAACTGCGTCGCGGTCGGGCTGGCGGGCGGCTTTTTGGAGCCGCTCGAAGCGTCCGGCATCGGCATGATCGAAACGGCGGCCTACCTGATCGGCTTCCTGTTTCCGTTCAACGGCCAGTGCCAGCCGGTGGCCGATACGTTCAACCACCTGATGCGCGAGCGCTATGCGCGGGTGGTCGACTTCATCAAGCTGCACTACTGCCTGTCGCAGCGCACCGATGCGCAGTTCTGGATCGACAACCGCGACCCGGCGTCGATCCCCGCTTCGCTGCAGGCCAAGCTGGCGATGTGGCGCGCGCGCGCGCCGCACCGGCTCGACTTCATCAGCGACCTGGAGATGTATCCGACCTCGAGCTGGCAGTATGTGCTGTACGGGATGGAGTTCCAGACCGCGCTGCATGCCAGCGCCACCGATCCGGCGCGCCACGCCGAAGCGCAGCGCGAGTTCGAGACGATCGCCGCGCTGTCGCTGCGCGCGCTGGCCGACCTGCCGTCGCACCGGGCGCTGGTCGCGCATTTCTGTGCCCGCGCGGCGGGGGCGGTGCTATAGTGCTTGCCACCGCAAAACGCCCAAAGACGATGAAGAACGACAGCAGCAGCACCACCTTGCAGGAAGTCGCCGATGCGGCCGGAGTGTCACCGGCGACGGTGTCGCGCTTCCTCAACGGCACGGCCAAGGTCGCCGACGACAAGCGCAAGACGATCGAACGCGTCATCGAAGAGCTCAATTACAAGCCGAACCGGCTGGCGCAAAGCCTGAAGATGGGCAGCACGCGCACCATCGGCGTGCTGACGCAATCGCTCGAAAGCGGCTACTTCAACAAGACCATGACCGGCATCGAAGACGTGATGAAGGCGGCCGGCTATGTGCTGCTGATCATGAGCGGCCACTGGCACGCGGACGAAGAGGCCGAGCGGGTCGAACTGCTGATCGGGCGGCGCGTGGACGGCGTGGTGATCCTGACCGGGAACATGACGGACGCGCAGATATTGCAGTTTTCGAAGCGGGTGCCGATCGTCGCCTTCGGGCGCAAGCTGGAAGGCGATCGCGCGATCGGATTCAGCCTGGATAACTACGCCGCCGCGTGTTCGGCGATGGAGCTGCTGATCGAGCAAGGGCACCGGCGCATCGCCTTCATTGCCGGCCCCAGCGACCAGGAAGACGCGCGCGCGCGGCTGGCCGGCTATCGCGACACGCTGGCGCGCCACAAGCTGGAGCTCGATCCGAACCTGGTGGTGGAAGGGGACTTCCAGGAATCGGGAGGGCTGCTGGCGGTGGATCAGTTGCTGGCATCGAAGCAGCGCTTCACGGCCATCTTCGCCGGCAACGACCTGACCGCGTATGGTGCGCGGCTGGCGCTGTACCGGCGCAGCATCCGGGTGCCGGACGACATCTCGATCATCGGCTTCGACGACCTGCACAGTTCGATGTACACGACGCCGCCGCTGACGACGATCCGCCAGCCGCTGTACGAAGTGGGCACCTGCATCGCCAACCTGCTGCTGCCGATGCTGGGCCAGCCGGGCGGCGCGGTCGACATCCCGGCGCTGAGCCTGGTGGTGCGCGAATCGGTGCGCCGCATCACCTAAAGTTTTCAAATCGGGGTCAGACCTCAATTGAAAAATGTTTATTAATCGGGGTCAGACCTCAATTGAAAAATGTTTATTAATTGAGGTCTGACCCCGATTCTGCAACATTAGATTTCGAGGTTGTCGATCAGGCGCGTTGTGCCGAGCTTGGCCGCGGCCAGTACCACCAGCGGCGCACCTTGCGCCAGGTCGCCCGCGCTCGGCGGCTGCAAATCCATTTGCTTGCGGATCGAGATGTAGTCCGGCTTCCAGCCGCGCTGCGCCAGGCTGTCCATCGCCTGGTGCTCGAGCTGGAACACGTCCAGGTGGCCGGAACGCACTTCGGCGGCCACGGCGTTGAGCGCGCGGTACAGCGCCGGCGCTTCGGCACGCTCGGCTTCGGTCAAATACATATTGCGCGACGACAGCGCCAGCCCGTCGTCGGCCCGGTAGGTCTCGGCGGCGATGATTTGCGTCGGCAGCGCAAACTGGCGGCTCATGTTGCGCACCATCATCAGCTGCTGGTAGTCTTTCTTGCCGAATACGGCCACTTTCGGCTGCACGCACGAGAACAGTTTCAACACGATCGTCGTCACGCCGGTGAAAAAGCCGGGCCGGAATTCGCCTTCGAGCGTGTTACCCAGGTCGTCCGGCGGGCGCACGCGAAATTCCTGCGGCTCCGGGTACAGGTCTTTTTCGGTCGGCGCGAACAGCACGTACACGCCTTCCTTTTCCAGCTTCTCGACGTCGGCCTGGAAGGTGCGCGGATATTTGTCGAAGTCTTCGTTCGGGCCGAACTGCATGCGGTTGACGAAGATCGACGCCACTACCGGGTCGCCGTGCTTGCGCGCCAGCCGCATCAGCGACAAATGGCCTTCGTGCAGGTTGCCCATGGTCGGCACGAAGGCGGTGCGCAGTTGTCCGCTCAGCTGGTCGCGCAGTTCGTCGACGCAAGAGATGATTTTCATGGGGATATCCTAGAGAAGTAATTAAGCGGGGGTATAGGCCAGGCGCACGTAGATCGGCGCGAACGGTTCGGCCTGCGTGATTTCGATCAGCGTTTCCTTGGCCAGTTCGAGCATCGCGACGAAGTGCACGACCACGATCGGCACGCCGCCCTGGCCGTGGAACAGGTCGCCAAATTCGACGAAGCGCGTCGATTGCAGCTGGCGCAGGATGGCCGTCATGTGTTCGCGCACCGACAGTTCGGCGCGGCTGATCTTGTGGTGCTGGGTCAGGGTGGCGCGCTTGAGCACGTCGAGCCAGGCGCGCTGCAAGTCGCCGGCGTCGACCTCGGGCCAGTTCGGCACGTTGCTTTGTTCGATGAACAGTTGCGGGCGCACGAAGTCGCGCTCCAGCTGCGGCACGGCGTTCAGGTCGTAGGCGGCGACCTTGATCTGTTCGTATTCAAGCAGCCGGCGCACCAGTTCGGCGCGCGGGTCGCCCGCTTCGTCGTCGTCGCTTTTGCGCTGCGGCAGCAGCATGCGTGATTTAATCTCGATCAGCATGGCCGCCATCAACAGGTATTCGGCGGCCAGTTCGAGGTTGTGCAGGCGGATCTGGTCGACATATTTCAGGTATTGCAGGGTGACCTGCGCCATCGGGATGTCGAGGATGTTGAAGTTTTGCTTGCGGATCAGGTAGAGCAGCAGGTCGAGCGGACCTTCGAAGGCGTCGAGGAAGATTTCCAGCGCGTCGGGCGGGATGAACAAATCGGTCGGCATGCGCAGCAGCGGCGCGCCGTACAGGCGGGCCAGCACGGCCGGATCGGCCACCGCATCGACCGGCGCTATTTCAGCGGCCGCCACATCCTGCTCCACGGCGACCGACTCCGTCGCCGCCTCGTCTGGCAACATGGTCTCGCCTTGAACGGTCAGAGCTTGTTCTGGTACACGTACGCTTGCTGCCTGACGCGCGATTCGGCGTTGCGGTCCTGGTCCGACAGCAGGGTGGGGGCCTTGTCCCACAGCAGGGCGCGGCCTTCGCGCTGGCCTTGTTCGATGCCCGGGTTCTTCGCCTTGAGTTCGGCGATGAACTTGGTGTGCTCGGATTGGTACATCGAATATTGTTTGGACAGTTTCATAATGTGGTATCTGGTGACGGACAGGGCTATTTTACAGCAGGGCGGAAACTTGCTCCGTTTCCGCCCCGCGCGTCGGATTAATCCGGGTGCAGCGCGTTGAGCTTGAGCGCGATGATGTCGTGGTTCAGCCACAGCACCGGACCGATCTGTTCGGCGGCGCCGTGGAACATCAGCGGTCCGGCGCCCTCGAGCACCAGCGCGCTCAGGTGGTCGGTGATCAGCGCCTTGCGGTCCTTGTGCAGCTTGGTGATGTCTTCGGAGGTGCCGATCATGATGTCGGCCAGGGCCGGCGTGTTGTCCATCGGCCAGGCGTCGAAGTTGCGGAAGCTTTCGGACGTCGGGTCGTTGTTGTAGGCTTCGATCGTGTCGATGATGGACTGCAGGCTGGTGCCGTCCTGCAGCAGTGCCTCGCAGGCTGCCCATTGCTGCGCGGCCCACTTGGCGCCGCCTTCGCGCTTGAGCGCGGTCAGCAGCGGGAACAGCGACAGCTCGACGCCGACGAAAATGTCGGACGAGTTGGTGCGGATTTCCGGGCAGTTGAACACGGTCGCGTTGACCCCTTGCGCCCACGCGGCCGAGGCCACGCTTTCCAGGCGCATCTTGGCGTAGCCCTGGGTGTAGTTGGTGTAGGTCTGCCACTGGTACTGGCCGTCGATCAGGATTTCGGTGCCGTGGTAGCCGTAGGCCGTGTAGCGCACGGTGCCGCCGGTGGCCTTGATGCGCTCGCGGATGGCCGCGCTCGACGTGATCAAATGGCCCAAGGTGTTGGCGGTGACTTCGTCGAAGTTCATCAGGATCAGCTTGCCCAGGTCGCTGTCGAGCAGCGCGCGCGAGGACATGAAGCGTTCGCCGCGGCCTTTGTAGATGCGGTTGGCGATCGCCAGGAAGGCCTTGATGCGGGGAATCCCGCCGGCCATCGTGTGGGCGAAGAACACATTGCTGCCGTCCGGGATCAGCTTGTCGATTTCGCCCATGACCTGGGCCGCCGAGTCGGCAAAGCGGCGCACGCCGACCGCGCGGCAGGCGTCGATCTTGGCCCAGTCCAGCTTGTCTTCCTGCCAGCCCTTGAGGGTCACGCCGGCCAGCATTTCGGTCGGGTTCTGTTCGCCCGGCGGGGCGTCGAGGTCGAAGCCGGCCATCATCGGCACGTTGATGATGCGTCCGCCCAGCTTGGCTTCGGCTTCGGCCAGTTCGGCCTCGTCCAGCGCGCGCAGCACATTGTTGTCGTCGCGCCGGCCGACGGTGATGCCGACGATGGTCATGCCGGCAGCGCGCGCTTCATCGATCAGGCCATTCGCGTAGCCGCGGCCGAACAGTTCGCCGAACAGGACGAATACGTCGCCTTTGCGGAACAGGGACGATTGCGGAACGTGCCTCAGGGAGTTGAATTTGGTCATGGTAGCTGCCACTCAAAAGGTAAAGGAAGCGGGTGTCTGGCCCGTGTTGTTGTTCTGTCTTATTCTTATCAAACGCGCCATTATAGCGCCCGCCTGATCCCACTGAAACGATTAGTCTTGCAGGAAGCGCCGCATCACCATCGGTGCCGGTTCGGCCGGGTTGGCGTGCGAATATTCGAGCTCCTCGGCCAGTTCAAATTCGAAGGCCGCATAGTAGTCCAGCAGCTTGCGCTGGTCGCCGCGCACCGCCAGCCGCAATTCCTGGGCATTGCATTCGAGCCCGTGGTGGATCACCGCTTCGAGCAGGTGCTGCGACAGCTTGCTGCCGCGGCAATGGGGCAGCACGCCCATGCGCAGGATTTCCCAGATGTCCGGGTCATGGTCGTGCGGACCCCAGCGCACCGAGCCGACCGGTTCGCCGTCGAGCATCAGGATGAAGCCGCCGCCGCCGCGCAGGTGGTCCGACACGTGGGCCGCGCTTTCGCGGTGGCCGCTGGAGGTCGGGTTGACCTTGCCGGCCCACGCGGCGCGCGTCAGGTCGGCGATCAGTTGGGCATCCTCGTCGGTTGCCGCGCGTACCACGATGCTCATGGTCTGGCCTTAGCGGATCCGCATTCCTGGCGTCGCGCCCGGGAATGGTTCGAGCACGTACAGGCCGGGATTGGCTTGCTCGTCGGCCGCCGAGGCGCACAGCACCATGCCTTCGGAGACGCCGAACTTGCCCATTTTGCGCGGCGCCAGGTTGGCCACCAGCACGGTCAGTTTGCCGATCAGCTGATCGGGCGTGTAGGCCGATTTGATGCCCGAGAGGACGTTGCGCAAGCGGCCTTCACCGACGTCCAAGGTCAGGCGCAGCAGCTTGTCGGAGCCGTCCACCTGTTCGCAATTGACGATCTTGGCGATGCGCAGGTCGATCTTGTTGAAGTCGTCGATCTTGATCTCCGGTGCCAGTGGCTCGATATCCGATGCTGCTGGCACTTCAGCGACCGCCACCGGAGCGGCCACGGCTGGTTTGTCGAACAGGTCCTCGACCATCTTGGCGTCGACTCGCGTCATCAGGTGGCTGTAGGCGCCGATGGTGCGGTCCAGCATCGATTCGTAGACGGCTTCGCCGCTAGTGTCGCGCCACGACAGGTCGGCGTCGCCCAGCATCTCGGCCACGCGCGCCGCCACTTGCGGCAGCGCCGGCGAGAGCAGGATCGTCAACTGGCGGAACAGGATCAGCGCGGTGGTGCAGACGTCGTGCAGTTCGGCGCTTTTTTCCGGATCCTTGGCCAGGATCCACGGCTTGTTTTCGTCGACGTACTGGTTGGTGATGTCGGCGATCTCCATGATTTCGCGCAGCGCCTTGCCGAATTCACGGTGCTCGAAGTTGTGGGCGATGCTGGCCTGGCGCTCGGCGCCGTCGACCGTCAGCGCGCGGCTGATCCACTGCTGCGCTTTCGGCGTGAGCGTGCCGGCCAGCTTGCCGTCGAATTTCTTGGCGATGAAACCGGCGCAGCGGCTGGCAATGTTGACGTACTTGCCGATCAAGTCGCTGTTGACGCGCGCGACGAAGTCCTCGCCGTTGAAGTCGAGATCTTCGACCTTCGAATTGAGCTTGAAGGCGATGTAGTAGCGCAGCCACTCCGGATTCATCTTCAGGTCCAGGTAGCGCAGCGGCGAGATGCCGGTGCCGCGCGACTTGGACATTTTTTCGTTGTTCACGGTCAGGTGGCCGTGCACATGGACCTTCAGCTTGTCGATGATCGGGTGCTGGGCAAAGTTCAGCATCGCGGGCCAGAACAGCAGGTGGAAGGACACGATGTCCTTGCCGATGAAGTGCACCTGTTCCGTGCCCGGATCGTTCAAGAGGGCGTTGAAGTCCATGCCTTTCTTGCTGCAATAATTCTTCAGCGAGGCCAGGTAGCCGACCGGCGCGTCCAGCCAGACATAGAAGAACTTGCCCGGCGCATCGGGAATCGGAATGCCGAAGTAGGGCGCATCGCGCGAAATATCCCAGTCGGCCAGCTTTTCGCCCGCTTCGCCGAGCCACTCGGAGACCTTGTTGACCATTTCCGACTGCAGGCGGCCGGGCGTGTTCAGCCATTCCTTGAGGAAGGTGTAGCAGCGCGGGTCCGACAGCGCGAAGAAATACTGCTCGGACGGCTTCATGATCGGGGTCGAGCCGGTAAACACCGAGAACGGGTTCACCAGTTCGGTCGGCTGGTAGGCTGCACCGCACACTTCGCAATTGTCGCCGTACTGGTCCTTGGCGCCGCATTTCGGGCACTCGCCCTTGATGTTGCGGTCGGCCAGGAACATGCCCTTGACCGGATCGAAGAAGCGGTCGACCGTCTTGGTGACGATCAGGCCGGTTTCCTTCAGCTTGCGGTAGATGCCCTGCGACAGTTCGACGTTTTCCGGCGAATCGGTCGAATACCAGTTATCGAAGGCGATGTGGAAGCCGTCCAGGTACTGCTGGCGTCCGGCGGCGATCTTGGCCACGAATTCCTGCGGCGTGATGCCTTCCTTTTCGGCCGCGATCATGATCGGCGTGCCGTGGGTATCGTCGGCGCAGACGAAATGCACCTCGCGCTGGCCGTCCGCATCCTTTTGCATTCGCTGAAAACGCACCCAGATATCGGCCTGGATGTATTCCATCATGTGGCCGATGTGGAAGGCTGCGTTGGCGTATGGCAGGGCGGTGGTGACGAACAGCTTGCGGGTCATGGTCTGATGTGGTGAGAATTAGTTGAGAGTAGGGCATTTTACCAGTGCTTGGCGACCGTGCGCAGTGGCCATTAGGCAGCTTTGCGCTTCTTACAAGGAGAATCGTGGCGTTTTGCGCTAAACTTCGGCATCACATACGGAGATTTTCATGAGCATCACAGTAGAAGACATCAAGGCGGCGCTGACAGCCGTCATCGACCCGAACACCCAAAAAGACTACGTTAGCACCAAGTCCATCAAGAATATCAAGCTCGACGGCGCCGACATCGCGCTCGACGTCGAGCTGGGCTATCCGGCCAAGAGCCAGTTCGACGCCGTGCGCGCCAGCGTGGTCGCGGCGCTGCAGGCGCTGCCGGGCGCGGGCAAGGTCAGCGCCAATGTGTACTCCAAGATCATTTCGCACACGGTGCAGCGCGGCCTGAAGATCATGCCGAACGTGAAGAACATCATTGCGGTCGCATCCGGCAAGGGCGGCGTCGGCAAGTCGACCACGGCGGTCAATCTGGCGCTGGCCCTGGCGGCCGAAGGCGCCAGCGTCGGCATCCTCGACGCCGATATTTATGGCCCGTCGCAGCCGATGATGCTGGGCATCAGCGGGCGCCCGGAAACGACCGACGGCAAGACCATGGAGCCGCTCGAGAACCCCGGCCTGCAAGTGTCGTCGATCGGCTTCATGATCGATCCGGACGAGCCGATGGTGTGGCGCGGCCCGATGGTGACCCAGGCGCTGACGCAGCTGCTCGAGCAAACCAACTGGCGCGACCTCGATTACCTGATCGTCGACATGCCGCCCGGCACCGGCGACATCCAGCTGACCTTGTCGCAAAAAGTGCCGGTCACGGGCGCCGTGATCGTCACCACGCCGCAGGACATCGCGCTGCTGGACGCGCGCAAGGGCTTGAAGATGTTCGAGAAAGTCGGTATTCCGATTCTCGGCGTGGTGGAAAACATGAGTACCCACATCTGTTCGAACTGCGGCCACACCGAAGCGATCTTCGGCCATGGCGGCGGCGAGAAAATGTGCGCCGACTTCGGCGCCGAGTTCCTCGGTGCCTTGCCGCTGACCATGTCGATCCGCGAGCAGACCGATTCGGGCACGCCAAGCGTGGTGGCCGATCCGGACGGCGCGGTGGCGCAGATCTATAAAGCCATTGCGCGCAAGGTGGCGGTCAAGATCGCTGAAAAAGCCAAGGACATGACCAGCAAGTTCCCTAGCATCGTCATCAAGAACGACTGATAAATAAGTCGTTCCGGCCACTGGTATTTACATGGGGGCGGGCGTAGAATTTCCCGATGGCCAGTCTTCGTGTAGATGTTCCCGCCAGTCCCACACGGCGTGCCTTGTTGCTCGGGGCGCTGGCCGGGGTCGCGCTGCCGCTCGCCGCCGGGCCGCGCGAACTGCTGGTGGTGGGCGCCCATTTTTCACGTGTCTATGAACGGGCCGATGGCCAGTTTTCCGGCATGGGTCCGGAAATCCTGCGCAGTATTGCCTCCGACTTGGGCCAGCCGCTCCACTTCGACCTGTTTCCCTGGGCGCGCGCGCAATCGATGGTGGCGCAAGGCCAGGCCGACCTGCTGGTGGGCCCCTACAAGTCACCCGAACGGCTGCGCCTGTTCTCCTTTTGCGAACGCCCGTTCTACGTCGACGATATGCTGTTTTACGCGCGCGCCGATGCCGGTTTCGCATGGGACGGCAATTACCGCTCGCTGCGCGGCAAACGCATCGTCGCCATCAATGGATGGGCCTATGGCGATGGCTTCGATGCCGCGCGCGGCAGCATGCACATCAGCCTGACCAATTCGGTCGAGGCCGCGCTGGCCATGCTGGCGCACGGCCGGGTCGACCTGTTCGCCACCAACCGGCGCAATACCGAACCGGTGATACCCTTGCTGGCGCTGGAGGGCAAGGTGGCGCCGCTGGGCCCCAACCTGGCCAGTCAGCACGGCTACTTCGCCTTTCCCAAACGCCCGGAATACGAGGCCGTGCTGGAACGCTTCGACCGCGCTTTCAATGCCTATGTCGACGCGGGCGAACTGCGCAAGCTGGGACGGCGCCTGAACGTCGCCGTCAGCTGAATTTAACGCTGGCGGCCAGCACTGCGCACATCTGGTGCCAGTGCGATCCTTTCCAAAACAGGCCATGGCAGCTGTCGCACATGCAAAATTCGCTGTGCGCGGCACGCACTGCGGGCGGCAAGCGGTCCGCTACCATTTCCTTCGGTACCGGGTGCAGAGGCGTATTGCAATGCAGGCACAGCGTGAACGGACGCGCCTGCCCGGCCAGCCCCAGCCGGTCGACTATCTCCGTCAATTGCTGCGCCGCTTACAGCGCGTGCACGTAACAGCCGTGCTCGACGTTGCGGCGCTTGAGCAGGTCGCGGTCGCGCGTGAGGACGATGCGCTGCTCGCGCGCGGCAATGGCGGCGATCTCGGGATCATCGAACTGATAGTCATACAGGGTGTCGAAGCCGGCCATGCGCAGCATGCGGGCCAGTCCGCCGAGGTGGGCGTCGGCCACGAAGCGCGGCGGACCGGACGGCATGCCTGGCAAACGCTGCAACTGGCGCACATCGAACCTCATGAAGGCAGGATAGGCCGCGATCCTGTCGCCGTCGCGCAACAGCCTGTCGAAACCGCATGATTCCCCGTTGATCAACACGATTGCCACTTCGGTATGGGGCGCGCCCAGCGCTTCGAGCATGTGCTTGACGGTCGCCGCGCGCGCGCAAACGCACGTGAAATCACGGCCGCGCCTCTGGGGCGGCAGGAAATCGTTGAGCCCGGCATAGAAACGAAAGTGTGCTGTCACCATGTTCACACCTGTTGTGCGCCTGCCACCGCTATCAGGTCGCGCGCAGTTTTGGCATTCATGCAAGAGCGCGAAATAAGTGTTTTCGGCTTCAATCGTGCCCTTGTATGTCATGAAATAATCTTTCAAATAAAGTGGCTTTAAGAAATTTTATTTCAATTTATGCAAGGAAGAAGATCATGCGCAACACTGTACAACGCACCGTCTTTATCGCCGGCGCAGCCATGCTGGGCCTGGTGGCCGATGCCGGCGCCGCCACCTTGTCGGTCGGCCTCGGCATGCCGTACGCCACACCGTGCCGCGCCATCGCCGCGGCCGCTACTGGCGACCTGATCCAGATTTATCCCGGCACCTACAGCGGCGACGTGTGCGGCATTTACGCCAGCAACCTGACCATTCGCGGCGTCAACGGCCGCCCGAAAATCGATGCCGCCGGCAAGAATGCGATGGGCAAGGCGACCTGGGTCGTGGTGGGCAATAACGTCACGGTCGAAAACGTCGAGATGCTCGGTTCCAAGGTGCCGGACTTGAACGGCGCCGCGCTGCGGCTCGAAGGCACGCACTTTACGCTGCGCAAGAGCTTCTTGCATGACAACCAGAACGGCATCCTCAGCGGCGCCAACCTGAACAGCGACATCCTGATCGAAAACACCGAGTTCGGGCACAACGGCTACGGTACCGGGCAGACCCACAACCTGTACATTGGCAATGTGCGCAGCCTGATCTTCCGCTACAACTTTTCGCACGATGCGAATGTCGGCCACAACCTGAAGTCGCGTGCGCTCACCAACACGATCCTGTACAACCGCTTTTCCAGCTTGCGTCCCGGCGAAATCGGCTCCACCGCTGCCGGCCAGCCCAGCTATGAAATCGACCTGCCGAACGCGGGCACGTCCTACATCATCGGCAACGTGATCCAGCAGCCGGCGGCCAACCAGAATCCGTCGCTGATCGCGTATGGCGAGGAGGGCGCGAGCAATCCCGGCAAGAACCTGTATGTGGTCAACAATACCTTCCTCAACGACGACACGGTGCGCGGTAATTTCGTGCTGGTGGGCGCCGGCGTGACGGCGCCGATCCTGCTGCAAAATAATATCTTCTCGGGCATCGGGACCCTGAGCAACCAGGCCAATCCGCTGCAAAAGACCAACTACCGCTCGATCGCGCCCGGCTTCGTCAATCGCGCCACGTACGATTTGCGCCCGACCGCGAATGCGCTGGTCATCGATGCGGGCTCGGCACCGGGTTCGTCGCCGTTCGGCGTGGCGATGGCGCCGCTGGCCGAATACAAGCATGTGGCGCTGGGCATGATGCGTCCGGTGACGGGGCCGCTCGATATCGGCGCCTACGAGGCCAGCTCGCCGGCACCGTAGGCGGCGCGCTGCGCATGGCGCCGGTGCGGCGCAACGGCGACGCGGTAAAATAGCGCTCTTTCCCTTTGCCTATCGCCACCATGACCGTCGTCCGCACCCGCTTTGCTCCCAGCCCAACCGGCTACCTCCACCTCGGCGGCGCCCGCACCGCGCTCTACAGCTGGGCGTTCGCGCGCCATTTCGGCGGCACCTTCATCCTGCGCATCGAGGACACCGACCTGGAGCGCTCGACGCCGGAAGCGGTGCAAGCGATCAACGAGGGCATGCAGTGGCTGGGCCTGGACCATGACGAAGGTCCGTTCTACCAGATGCAGCGCATGGACCGTTACCGCGCAGTCGTGGCGCAGATGCTGGAAGCGGGCACCGCCTACCACTGCTATTCGTCCAAGGAAGAAGTGCAGGCGATGCGCGATCGCTTCACCGAACTGGGTGAGAAGCCGCGCTACGACGGCACCTGGCGTCCGGAAGCGGGCAAGACCTTGCCGCCGGTGCCGGCCGACCGCGCGCCGGTGGTGCGCTTCAAGAATCCGCAGGACGGCGACGTCAGCTGGGACGATGTGGTCAAGGGCACCATCACCATTTCCAACCGCGAGCTCGACGACCTGATCATCGCGCGCCCTGACGGCACGCCGACCTATAACTTCTGCGTTGCGGTCGACGACTGGGACATGCAGATCACCCACGTGCTGCGCGGCGACGATCACGTCAACAACACGCCCCGCCAGATCAATATCCTGAACGCCATCGGCGCTCCCTTGCCCAAGTATGGCCACCTGCCGATGATCCTCGGCCCGGATGGCGCCAAATTGTCCAAGCGTACCCACGCGGCCAGCGTCATGGAATTTGCGGCCATGGGCTATCTGCCGGAAACCATGCTGAACTACCTGGCGCGCCTGGGCTGGAGCCATGGCAATGAAGAAGTATTCTCGATGGCCCAGTTCTGCGAGTGGTTCGACACCGACCACCTGACTTCGTCGGCCGCGCAAATGAACATGGAGAAGCTGGCCTGGCTGAACAACCACTACATCAAGCTGGCCGACAACAGCCGCCTGGCCGACCTGGCGCGCCCGCAGATGATCGAGAAGGGCGCCCAGTTCGACGGCGCGCCCGAGCTGGCCGCCGCGCTGGGCCTGATGAAGGAGCGTGCCAACACGGTCAATGAGCTGGCCGAGTCGGCCATGCTGTTCTTCCGCACGCCGCAGCCGGATCCGGCCTTGCTGGCGCAGCACCTGACCGACGCCGTCAAGCCGGCGCTGGCGCAGTTCGCCGAACGCTGCGCGGATATCGAGTTCAGCAAGGAAGCGCTGGCGCCGATGATCAAGGAAGTGCTGGCGGCCAACGGCCTGAAGATGCCGCAGCTGGCGATGCCGCTGCGCCTGATGCTGACCGGCCAGCTGCAAACGCCGGCCATCGATGCGGTGCTGGTGCTGTTCGGCCGCGCCACTGTTTTGGAGCGCGTCAAAAAATATCTTTGAAAATAGTTGCTCAGGCATTTGCATATTGCAGACCTGTAGGCTATAATTTTGCTTCTTCGCGATACGGGGGGTATAGCTCAGCTGGGAGAGCGCTTGCATGGCATGCAAGAGGTCAGCGGTTCGATCCCGCTTACCTCCACCAAGTGTTCGACGCGAAGAGATGTTTGTGAGGTGCAGGTAGATGCCACTACCTGATTGCAGTACCGGGTCCCCATCGTCTAGAGGCCTAGGACATCACCCTTTCACGGTGAGTACAGGGGTTCGAATCCCCTTGGGGACGCCAGGATTCGAGTAGTAGAAGTTAGCAGTTTAGTACCACTAATCGCCCTGACTCGTCAGGGCTTTTTATTGGTGCAGCGGTATTGGTCAGGATGGTAAAATGCATCCAGGACAGATTTCTGTCCCCATCGTCTAGAGGCCTAGGACATCACCCTTTCACGGTGAGTACAGGGGTTCGAATCCCCTTGGGGACGCCAGTTGAAACAAAAAGCCGCCTTGAGCGGCTTTTTGCATTGGTGCGCAGCATTAGCTGCGAGGACGAGGGGGCAGGGCCCCGGTGATTCCGTTGGGGGACTCGGCGTCCCTGTCTGACCCCGATTCGGAGCCGCCAACACAACCGGGGTCAGACCCCCTAAAAGAACAACCGGGGTCTGACCCCTAAATGAGGGGCTGACTCCTTGGCTCCCCTTGGCTATCGCTAATACCAAGGGCGGTTGTAGATCGGCAGGTTGATGAACGGCAGCGCGCCGAACTGGATGCCGCCCAGCGGGAATTGCTGCTGCAGCGGCGGCACGCCGAATCCGCCGAACACGCCGCCCATCCCTGGCTCATGCCCGATCAGCGAACCGATCGCCCCCGCTTGCGCGCCCAGCGTGCTGACCGCCTGCTGCTGCAGGCCGACCGCCACCACGGCGTCCGGCAAGCCCATGCCGACCCGGGTCGGGTCCGCCAGGCTGACCCGGTGCGCGCTCATGCGTATCAACTGGAAGAGCCGTTCGACCCGATCGGCGCCGCGCGTGCGGTAAGCGCCCTGGAACTCCGGATTGTGCGCCAGCACCAGCGCGGCCAGCCCAGTGATATGCGGCGCCGCCATCGAAGTGCCGTCCCAGGCCGCGTAATTATTCGGCGGCACGCTCGAGGTGATCGCCACGCCCGGAGCACAGACGCCCACCTGCGGGCCGAAGCAGCTGAAACTGGCGGTGAAATAGCCGTTGGCATCCACGTTCTGACTCAGCGTCTGGGCGTGGTAGCTGTCGGGCGGGAACTCGTCGAGCTTGCCGACCGCGGCCACCGCCAGCACATGCGGCGACGAAGCCGGATACTGGACCGGACCGCCCGAATTGCCGGCCGCCACGATGCAAGCGATGCCGGCCCGCTTGGCGCGCTGGATCTGCTGCTCGAGCGCTTCGGATGGCTCGGCCCCGCCCAGGCTCAGGTTGACGACGTCGATCTGTTTCTCGATGCAGTATTCGAGCGCGTCGATCAGCTGGCTGACCTGGCCGCCGGGGAACAGCTTGCAGGCATGCAGCTCGGCCTCGGGCGCGAAACCGCGGATGCCGAACGCCAGGTCGGCGCCGCCGACCACGCCGGCACAGTGCGAACCATGGCCCAGCGTGTCCTCGTTCCAGGTGTCGGGCGTGGTCTTCTTGTTGACGATGTCGAAGCCGGCGCGGATGCGGTTCAGTTCATCGTGGGTGGTGGCCGCGCCCGAGTCGATGATGGCAATCTTGATGCCCTGGCCGCGGTAGGTCGCAGGCAGCTGGTCCAGGCGCATGGCCTTCTGGCCCCAGCCGACAATCTTGGCGCGCGGGAAGCCGGCCAGCGACGGCCAGTCGGACAATGCCTTGATTTGCACGACATTCGGCTCGTCGCCGCTGAGGTCGGGGTCGCGCTGGTAGAAGCTCCAGTAGTCGGCCTTGGGCTTGACGTACAGGCTGCGGATCGAGCTGGCGCTTTCGCCGAACAGCGACAGGCTCACGTGGCCGCTGGCGTCCGTGGTGGCGGTGGCTGGCAGCATGCTGCCGAACATCGATACTTCGGCATCGGCCACCGGCGCGCCTTCCTTGTTGATCACCTGGATCACGGCCGTGAAGGCCGGGCCGCTTTGCGGGATCGTGCTGGTGACGAAGGTCGGCAGCAACTGCGGATCCATCAGGCCGAGGTACTGGTCGCGCTCGACCACCAGCCGGCCCTGGCCTTGCTGGTGCAGGATGCCGGCCTTCTGGTCCGTCATGCGCGCCACCAGCACGCCTTGGCCGCCGCCCATGCCGTCGGCCATCACGCCGACGATATTCTTGGGACCGACGGTGTCGACGATCTCGATGTCCGGGCTGCTTCGCAGCGCTTGTTCGACGGTCGACAGCGACAGCGGCGAAAAGCCCATCGGGGTCAGGCCATCGGGGTGGCGCGGGGCGATCAGGAATTGTTTCTTGCGTTCGCCGACGGTTTTCTTGCCGCCCGGCTGTTCAATGCCGCCGGCGCGGGTTTCGCCCCCTTGCGGCAGGCGCGTATCGCTGGCGCGCACCTGCGGGCGCCGCTCGCCGCCGCCCTGGTCGGCATTGCCGGCGCCGGACGCGGTGGAGTCGAGCGGACCGGCCGGTCCGCCATCTGGAGATTTAGCCATTTGTATTCCTTTCGGATTGATGCAGGAAGTTCGCCGTCTTGTTGAACAAGGACAGCGGACGATCCCGCTCGATCATCAGTTGATGTAAGTTGCCGACGCGCTGCTCGAAGGCGGGCGCCATTTCGGGAGCGACCGCGACGACCGCCGTGTGGGGCCGGTCCGCGGGGCCGATGGTGTCGACCAGCTCGATTTCAGGGTCGCCTTTTATCATGGCGAGGAAGTCGGCGAGCGCGCTGCTGTCGTCGGACCCGCGGACAATGAAGCGTATTTTTTCCATGCAGCTCTCCTCCTGTGTGGACAGCTCCCGCCAGCGCTGGCGGGAGCTGGAGCGCTAGCCCTGGGTCAGGGCCGGTGCGTTAGTGCAGTGTCGGTTGCTGGGCATATTGCATGCCCTGTACCGGGTAGTAGCTGTTGCCCTGTGCGGCCAGCTGCGCCTGTTGCTGGGCCAGCTGCTGCTGGGCATAAGCCTGGGTCACCGGGTCGGCGCCGAACGGCAGCATGCGGCCGATCTGGCCGGCCACGCCGCCGATGCTGCTCCCGAGGCCGGCATTGCCGAACAGGCCGCCGATGGCGCCGCCCAGCGGCTGGCCGACCTGGCCGATCAGGTTGCCGAACCAGCCTTGCGGTGCGATCTGGCCTTGCTGGCCTTGCAGCTGCTGTTGTTGCTGCTGCTGTCCGATCGCCTGGATCAGCTGCGCATATTGCTGCTGCTGTTGCTGCAGTTGCTGTTGCAGTTGCTGGATTTGCTGGATCAGTTGCTGCTGCGCGTATTGCTGCTGCTGCACTACCGGATGGGCCAGCACGGTCGGATCGGCCGAGAAGGGCAGGAAGCGGCCCAGCGAGCCGGCGATGCCGCCGATGGTGCTGCCCACGCCCGCATTGCCGAACAGGCCGCCGATGGCGCCGCCCAATGGCTTGCCGACCTGGCCGATGATGTTGCCGAACCAGCCCTGCGGATTGAGTTGCTGTGCCAGTTGGGCCTGTTGCAGTTGCTGGACTTGCTGCTGCTGCAGCTGTTGTTGCAGCATTTGCTGCTGCGCTTGCTGAACCGGATCGACGCCGAACGGCAGCAGCGAGCCGCCGATACCGCCAGCGAATTGACCGATCTGGTTGCCCAGCTGCGAATTGCCGAACAGGCCGCCGACGCCGCGTCCAATCAGGCCGCCCAGCGGTGCCCCGAGCAGGCCGCCGAAGAAACCTTGCGGTGCGAACTGCTGTTCGCCTATGCCATAACCAGCGTTTTGAAACTCATTCATGACTACTCTCCTTTATTGTTGCTATTGCGGCGAGTGCTAGTGCAGATTTCCGTGCGGCCTGAAGAGGCGTTCTTGTATTCTTGCCGGTCCTACTCCCTGCGGAAAGCTGCCCATTCCACTTCGCAAAACGTAAGTGCACCTGCGCTACCGGTAGGGAGCGGCATGAGCAGGGCACGCGGAACCAGCACGTTGCGAGGCGCAGCTCCTGGCAACGCTGCGTTGCGGATCAGAACGGCCTCCGTACTGGTAGGGATTGGACAGGACCTGGTGGTACAAGTTTTGGTATTTAGGGTGGCTATTCACGGTTAAATAGCAGTCGGTTGCCGGGCGGGATGCGCTATCATTCCGCGACGCACGTACACTGGAATTCGCATGGACTATCATGTCTGACAACACCGTTTCGCTGGCCCTGTTTTGCAAGGTGGTCGACAACTTCGGCGACATCGGCATTTGCTGGCGCCTGGCCCGCCAGCTGCATGCCGAGCACGGCATCGACGTCACGCTGTGGGTTGACGACCTGCTCAGTTTCGCGCGCCTGTGCCCGGACCTCGATTGCGGCGCCGCGCTGCAGCAGGTCGGCGGCGTGACGGTGCGCCACTGGCGCGGCCAGGGCGGAGCGTTCGCGCCGGCCGAGGTGGCCGATATCGTCATCGAATTTTTCGCCTGCGATATTCCGCCCGGCTACATCGAGGCCATGGCCGCGCGCACGCCGCGCCCGGTGTGGCTGAACCTGGAAGGCTTGAGCGCCGAGGAATGGGTCGAAGGCTGCCATGGTTTGCCGTCGATGCATCCGCGCCTGCCGCTGACCAAGCATTTTTTCTTCCCCGGCTTTACGACCAAGACCGGCGGCCTGCTGCGCGAATCCACGCTCGACCAGCAGCGTGCGCAGTTCCAGGCCGATCCGGCCGCGATGGCCGCCTTCCTGGCCCAATACGGGGTGAGCGCAACGGAAGCGGCGGCCACCAGGGTCTCGCTGTTCTGCTATCCGCACGCGCCGCTGTCGGCGCTGTTCGAGGCCTGGGAGCAGGGCGGGGCCGCGACGACCTGCCTGGTGCCGCATGGCGTGGCGGCCGACGCGGCCGGCGCTTTCCTGGGCGCGCCGGCGCTGGCGGGCGCGGTCCGCACGCGCGGCATGCTGACGCTGCGCGTGATCCCGTTCGTGGCCCAGCCCGACTACGATCGCCTGCTGTGGGCGTGCGACCTCAATCTCGTGCGCGGCGAGGATTCCTTCGTGCGCGCGCAGTGGGCCGGGCGCCCGTTCATCTGGCATATTTATCCGCAGGACGAGAACCTGCACCACAAGAAATTGCGTGCCTTCCTGCAGCGCTACGCCGCTCCCGGCGCCAGCCTGGCGCCATTGTCGCTGCGCTGGAACGGCGCCGCCGACCATGCTGCGCCGGAACTGGCCGGCTGGCCCGCGCTGTGGCGCCAGTTCCAGGCCGACATGCCGGACCTGGCGCGCCACGCCGCCGCCTGGGAGCAACAGATGCTGGCCCTGGGCGACCTGGCCGGCAATTTGCTGAAGTTTGCCGAATTGCTGCGTCAGCACAAGGATGGAGGGCCGGAAAAAAATTCGGGTATAATGCCCGGTTAATTTCTACCGTATTTTTACTCGATCAAACGTGAGCTTCCGGCGCTAAGCCAACAGGCGACAGTATGATTTTTATGCAACCCACTTTTTACGTACACTCTTTATGAAACCTGCAAAAGAAATTCGTGTTGGCAACATCATCATGGTTGACAGCAAGCCTTGGATCGTCCTGCGTTCTGATGTCAACGGTTCGAGCCGCACGGGCTTCACCTACAAATGGAAGCTGAAAAATCTGCTGACCAACAGCCCGATGGAAAACGTGTTCCGCGGCGACGACAAGTTCGACGTCGTGGTGCTCGACAAGAAGCCGGTCACCTATTCGTACTTCGCCGATCCGCTGTTCGTGTTCATGGACGCCGACTACAACCAGTATGAAATCGAAGAAGAAAACCTCGGCGAAGCATTGAACTACCTGAAAGACGGTATGGAATGCGAAGCGGTTTTCTACAACGACAAGGCGATCTCGGTCGAACTGCCGACCACCATCGCGCGCAAGGTCGCTTACTCGGAGCCTGCGGTCAAGGGCAACACGTCGGGCAACGTGCTGAAAGAAGCGAAGATCGAAAACGCGATCGAATCGTACTCGCACACGGTCCAGGTGCCACTGTTCGTCAGCACCGACGACGTCATCGAAATCGATACCCGCACCAACGAGTACAAGCGCGTGGTTCGCAACTAATCACCCGCACGTAAAAAAAGCACGTCAGCCAGGCTGACGTGCTTTTTTTTCGTCCGGATTTTTTGGGTATGGCTTATTTGGCCTTCTTGGCGCGCGCGAATGCCGGGCCCCACAGCGGATGGCCATACTCGCCCGGCTGCAGGTCGAACGCCGGATCGAGCTTGAAGGCCTTTTCGAACGACTGGCGGCACAGCGTCTGGCGCGACGACACGCAGTAACTGAAGGCCGTGTACTTGAGCGCCTGGACCTGGGTCGCCTTCGATGCGCCGGTGATTTCCGGCGCCGCCAGGCGTTTGATCGCCTCGCTGTACGAACCCTTGTTATACAGTTCTATGCCTTCGCGCAGCGCGAGCTGGTCGGCGCTGACGACCGGCGCCTGGCTGGCCGGCACGCCGGTCGATATCACGGGCTTGGGCACGCCGTGCGTGGCTGACGGGGTCTGCGGCAGGACCGCGGCAGGATGCTTGTCCTGCTGCAGGCTGTCACAGCCGGACAACATGGCGGCGCCGGCAAGGGCGGCGAAGGTGATGCGGGCGAGGGATCGGTTCATGGCAACGATCATAATGTTTTTACTTGGAATGTGCTGCAAAATCATAATCAATCGTGCCCGCCTTGCCTTTTGCCAGGTTCACCTCCATCACATAGTCGGGGAAACTCGGGTTGACGATCCGGACCTTGTGTTTGCCCGAAGCGAGCACCAGCTTTTTCAGCGGCGGGCTCACGCCTTTTTCCTTGCCGTCGACATACACGGTGCCCCATGGCTTGATGGCCAGCCGGTAGTTGGCCGTGTCCGGTACCACCGGCTTGTCGTCGGCGCCGGGCACAGGCTCGGGCAGCAGCTCGGTGGCGGCGACCGTGGGCACGCTGGCGGCGGCCGGCTCGGGCGTCGCCGGCGCAGGCGGCGCCACGGGTGCGGCCGCTGCTACAGCGGATGCGACTGAGACTGCGGCCGGTACTGCCGACGCATCCGGCAGCGCTGGCGTGGTTTCGACCTGGGCAGTCGGCATCATGACATCGGTCGGCGTGTCGAGCAGCCACTTGGCGCCAAACCCGACGATGGCCAGCAGCGCCAGTCCGATGGCGAAGCGCGGGACCCAGCGCGGCAGCGGTGCGTTCAGCGCGCGCGCCGGCGCGGCCGGGCGTTTCGCGGCCGGTTTCTGGCCCGGTTTCTGGGTCGTCCTGCGTTCTTCCTGGCGCTTCCTTGGCGGTCCGCTGTTGGGCGGCACCACGGCGCCGCCAGGCGGCATGGCGGGCCGCTCGCCGGTGGTCGGGCCGCCCGCTTCGTTCAGCTTGCGCATGGTGGCAAAGCGCTGGGTGTCGCCCAGCGGGCGCGCGCGCGGCGCGCCCGACGAGGCGATGCCGAGCAGTTCGCGGAAGGCGTCGATGGTTTGCGGCCGTTCGTGCGCCATCACCGCCAGGCCCTTGTCGATCGCGTGCAGGAATTCGCGGCTGTAGCCTTCGACGCCGCGTTCGGCCAGCGGCGCGATCGGATCCTTGACCATGCGCGCGATCGAGGTCGCGGGCGGCTCCTTCATGATCGCAAAATAGATGACCGCCGACAGCGCGTAGATGTCGGTGTAGGCGCCCTGGTCGAGCGAGGCGTCGCCGGCATACTGTTCGACCGGTGCATAGCCCGGTTTCAGGATCACCGTCAGGCCGCGCGTGCGGTCGCCGATGATCTGGCGCGCCGAGCCGAAGTCGAGCAGCACCGCGTCGCCGTTTTCCTGGACGATGATGTTGTCGGGCGAAACGTCGCGGTGCAGGATGCGCATCGTGTACAGCATTTCGAGCGCCTCGAGGATCTGCTTGAGGATCTTGCGGCACCACTCTTCGTTGACCAGTTCAGGCGAACCGTTGACGATGTCCTTGATGGTGCGGCCGTCGTAATACTGCATGGCCGTGTAGGCGGTATGGTTCTGTTCCCAGAAGCGGTACACCTTGACCAGCGACGAATGGTCGAACTGGGCCAGGAAACGGGCCTCGTTGATGAAGCTTTTCAGGCCGACGTTGAAGGTCTCCTGGTGGCGCTCGGCGCGCACCCGGATGCTGTGGTCGGAGGCGCGCGCGGCCAGCACGCCCGGCATGTATTCCTTGATCGCGACGTTGCGCTGCAGCGAATGGTCGAATGCGATGTAGACGATGCCGAAGCCGCCTTCGCCGAGGATGCCGGTGATCTCGAAATCGGTCAGGCGCGTGCCGATCGGCAGGCAGTTTTCCGATCCCGCCATGGCCAGCGCGCTCATGCTGCCGCCTCGTGCACCAGGATCGCGTAGGCCGAATAATTGTCGCGCACCTTGCCGCTGTTGATGATGTTGTCGTCGGCCAGGCGGCACATCGCCGCCAGCCATTGGTCGGCGGTGGTGGTTTGCGCCAGCGTGCGCTCCATGTCGGCTTCGACCACCCATTCCCACAGGCCGTCGCTGCACATGAGCAGGGCGTCGCCCGGCAGCAGCGTGATGGCGCCGGCCGACAGTTCGACTTCGGTGTCGCCTTCGGCGCCGATGGCGGCGAACAGGATATTGCGTTGCGGGTGGATGCGCAGCTGCTCGGCGCGCGCGTAGCCGGCGTCGATCAGTTGCTGGGTCAGGCTGTGGTCCTTGCTCATCGCATGCAGGCGGGCGGCGCGGAACAGGTACACGCGGCTGTCGCCCAGGTGCCCCCACAAGGCCTGGCCGCGCGCCAGGTCGATCAGCAGGGCGGCCACGGTGGTGCTCATGTCGTTGTACTGGGGCTGGGCCAGCTTGCGCTTGGCCACTTCGTCGCTGGCGCTTTTGGCGTAGCCGAGCAGCGCGTCCGGCCCGAACGCGGGCCGGTCCTTGAAGCAGTCCAGCACGGCGTCGACGACCACGCGCGAGGCGACTTCGCCGCCTTCATGGCCGCCGGCGCCATCGGCCAGCACGAAGCAGGCCAGCTGGTCGTAATAGGCTTCGCCGATCGTGTCCTGGTTGGTGGCGCGCTTGCCGATTTCGTTGATGCGGGTCCAGGACAGACCGATTGGTACCTGACTAGCCATGATCGGTGCCGGCGTTGCGCGCCACTTCGTTTTCGTAGGCTTCGAGGAAGTCGGCCCCGAACAGGGTCTTGAACTGGTCTTGCGATTCGCCGGCCACGCCCAGGTGCTGCAGGCGGTACAGGTCCCATAGCGCGGCCTTGCGCTGGAACGGAATGATCGCGTGCAGCGGGTTCGGGCGCAGGGCCGATTCGATGCGCTCGGGGCGCAGGCGGCGGATCACCTTGTCCATGCTGGCGCGGGTGCCGATCACGACCCCCTTCTGGTGGCCGCGCAGGTCGCGGAAGGCGTCGTCCATCGATTCGAGCGGCTCCATGAAGCCGGGCATTTTCTTGCGCAGCATCTGGGTCAGCACGGTCTGGCTGTCGGGGAAAAACTTGAGGGGATTGTTATTGCGCAGGACCACCATCGTGACATCGGCCTTGACCTCCTGCTTGACCAGCGAGCGCAGCGCCAGCAGGTCGATCGTGCCTTGCACGCAGCTGCTCATCAATTTACCGAGCAGCTCCATCATCTCGGGCGTGATGCTGCCGATCGCGTCGGGCGCGATGCCGGCGCCGCGCAGGAAGGCTTGCTTGAGTGTTTCGCTCTCATCACCGACGACTTCTTTGTTCATTAGCATGGGATCCCGAAAATTGATGTTTATTGCCAGCAATAATGCCAGATTTGGCCCGTGCGGTCACCTTTCGCACACGGCGTAGCACTCTGTTACATCAGGTTTGTTGACAGCATCCCACAAACGCGCTTGGCGAGGCGCGCTGTACTTGAACTGTGTACAACTTAACCCGCGCATCGGCGTGACACGGCGACAAGTCGCGCCCAACGGGATGGGATAACGATGGCTTCAGCAAGCGAACTCCTCGACAAGTGCGGGACGGCCCCAAGTCGATGAGTATAGGCGATGTAAAGACGGTGTTGTCAAGTTTGAAGCGCAAAACGCTGGCGCCACTATGCTTCGATGAAACGCATCTTGAAGCTGCGGCCTTTGATGTTGCCGAAATCGGGGCCCAGCGGATTGCCCGCGTTCAGGCGCAGGAAAGCGCGTTCGGCCACATGGCGCTCGAGCGCGACATAGGTCATGAATTCGAGCACATTGATCTTGCCCACCTGTTCCTTGGTCAGGCCGGCGTCGCCGGTCAGCGCGCCCAGCAGGTCGCCGGGGCGCAGCTTGTCCTTCTTGCCGCCCATGATGACCAAGGTGACCATCGGCGCCGGCGCCGCCTCGGCATCCTCGTCGTCCAGTTCGGACAGCGGATGCCAGTCGACCGGCGCGCTCTGGTATTCCTCGATCAGCTTGACCCATTTCTTTTCGTTGGGCGCGCACAGCGACAGCGCCAGCCCCGATTCGCCGGCGCGCCCGGTGCGCCCGACCCGGTGGATGTGCACTTCGGTGTCCTTCGAGATGTCGACATTGATGACCGCGCCCAGGTTGGCGATGTCGAGCCCGCGCGCGGCGACGTCGGTGGCGACCAGCACCGAGCAGCTGCGGTTCGAAAACAGCACCAGGATCTCGTCGCGTTCGCGCTGTTCCAGTTCGCCGTACAGGGCCAGCGCCGAAAAGCCCTGGGCCTGCAGTTCGGCCGCCAGCTCGCGGCAATGGACCTTGGTGTTGCAGAAGGCCAGCGCCGAGACGGGCTTGAAATGCTTGAGCAAGCGCCCGACCACGGCATCGCGTTCGTCGAAGCCCACTTCGTAGAAACGCTGCTCGATCTGGTCGCCCTTGTGCTGGGCTTCGACGATCACTTCGACCGGGTTGTTGAGGAAGGTTTCGGTGGCGCGCCGGATGTCGTCCGGGTAGGTCGCCGAAAACAGCAGCGTCTGGCGCCGCTTGGGGCAGGCGCTGACGATGCCGGCGATCTCGTCGTAGAAGCCCATGTCGGTCATGCGGTCCGCTTCGTCGAGCACCAGGGTCTGCACGTTGGCCAGGTTGAGCGTGCCGCGCCCCAGGTGGTCGCGGATGCGGCCGGGCGTGCCGACCACGATGTGGGCGCCGTGTTCGAGCGAGGCGACCTGCGGGCGCATCGGCGCGCCGCCGGTCAGGGTCAGCACCTTGATGTTGCCTTCGCCGCGCGCCAGGCGGCGCAATTCATTGGCCACCTGGTCGGCCAGTTCGCGCGTCGGGCACAGCACCAGGCCCTGCACCGCGAACCAGGCCGGGTTCAGCTTGTGCAGGATGCCGATGCCGAAGGCGGCCGTCTTGCCGCTGCCGGTCTTGGCTTGGGCGATCAGGTCGCGCCCTTCGAGCACGTGCGGCAGGCTCTTGTCCTGGATGGTCGTCATCTGGTGGTAGCCGAGCGAGTCCAGGTTGGCCAGGAAGCTGGCGGACAGGGGCAGGGTGGTGAAGGGTATTGGATTCATGGTGGTGCGAGCCGTCAAAAGGGGGACGGCCCAGTGTAACAGGCGCGTCAGGCGGCAGCCCAAATGGGCAGGCCGGTCAGGTCGGTATTGTCGTCGCGGCGCCATTGCGGCAAGCCGCTGGCGTCGGTGTCTTCGAGCAGTTCGAGCTGCTGCTGCTTGACGACGATCTGGCGCCGCCGCGGGACCGTGGTGCGGCGCGCTTCGGCTGGCGGGTGGGCCAGCGCGCTTGCCTGGCCGAAGCCGGGCAGGTCGAATGTTGCGTTGTCTTTTTTGTCTCTCATCTGCAGCGCCGGAAAAGCAAAAGCCCGGCTGCGGGAGTCGGGCTCAGTTCAACAAAGTGTCGATCAACAGGACGGTGCGGCAGGCCCATTTTTTCGAGCCCGGAGTATAGCAGAACGATGTCGCTTATGGGGGCGGAATTGGCGTCGTTACGGGCGCAGCTTTTTGTAGCTGGCCTTGGCGCCGTCGTCGGTTTGCTTGAGCAGCAGGATCCGCTTGCGCAGGCCGACGACCTGGAAACTGAAATCCAGCCCCGCCGGGCCGGCAATCGCCAGCGTGCAGTCGCGCAGCGTCCAGCGTCCAACCACCTCGGGACGGTGATGCAGCCATGAATTGAAAAATCGGTCGGCGCCGCTGCGTTCGAGCGCAAATTCCTCGAAGAAGCCATCATGGACGCGCTCCCAGTTGCCGAGCAGCGCGCTTTCAGTCACAGGGCAGGGCATGGGCGAACGCAGTACCTGGTCGCGCTCGGTGTAGCGTGTCAGCAGGCAGGCGGTGTCGGCGCAAAGGTTGCGCACGTCGGTGAGCCAGGCACGTTGTGCGGCGCGCAGGCGGGCCGGGTCGGCAGCGCCGCGCAGTGCCGTTTGGTAGTCGGCATTGAGCTTGGCATCCAGGGCAGCAAGCTGCGGGGTCGCCGCAATCAGCTGTTCCACCCGCGTTGATGGCGCAGCGTGCGCGTGCAGCGCGAGGGCCAGCAGGGCTAGCGGGGCGGTTCGGTGGAGTTTGATAAGCATTTTTAAGCTTTTTGTGATTAGATTAAAATGGCTAATTTGTGTTCACGCTACTGTTTGGACGCAGCGGCGCCACGGCGTGCACCTTCCAGCCAGTACGGTGGGATGGTTTTTCCCGCCATCATGCGAGGCGACAAGCAGGGAAAGCGCATGGCGTGGCGGCTTGGGTATCGGTGGCATGTCGAGGCAGGGGAGTGAACGGCCGCGCATGACATCATACATATCTTTTAATTAATAATACCAAATACTGATCCGGGTGCCATCGGCTGGGTGATCGGTGGGATTCTTAGGCGCTCGCGGCCGCAAGAAAGCCCCCCAATAACCGTGCAGGCAAGGCTATACTGCGTTTTTCAAACTGATTGTCTAAAATGAAACTAGTAGCCTTTGCATTAAGCGGTGGACTCCTCCTGACTTCGGCGCTGACCATGCTGGCATGGGCCGATGATGGGCTGTGGAACAAGACAGCGGCGCACATGGCAGTGGCGCAGAAGCTGGTCGCCGGCGATATCGACCTGGTGGTGACCGCAGTGAAGGACGGCGCGCCGGCGCCGATGCATCTGCGCTCGCATTTGTCGGGATGGGAAAAAGGCAAGCCGGTGTACACCTCCGTCGTGGTCGATGCGGCGCCGGGCACGGGCAAGGGAAAGGAGCAAGGCGGCGCCAAGCTGATCGATGCGCTGACCCAGATGACCGCCTCGCTGATGGAGCCAGGCGCCAAGGTGACGCGCGCAGAAGGGCGGGCGCTGGACGGCAAGACCTGGGCCATCTTCGAGGCGCGCGAAGGCAGTGTCGGACGAAAAATGATGGCCACGATGTGGGTCGATGCCGACACGGGCTGCCTGCGCAGGGTCGACACCGACGTGCATGCCACGCTGATGCTCGACGGCCGTATGACAACGTCGTATGTGCTCGACGAGCAAGGCCGCTGCCTGCCGCGCCAGCTCGACGCCGATATCGCCGTCACCATCCCGTTCAAGGGCGCGAAAATGAAGGTGACCCAGATTTCGTCGAACTGGGTCGCACGGCCGGCGTCCCACTAGAGGGGACGTAGAAGCGCCGCTGATCTGCTGCGAAATCAACGGCTTGCTGATGGTCGCAGGAACAGCTAGGCTCGTGCGTGATCGCTCTATCATGCGGCAGCGGCAGCGGAATGCCCCACTGCGGATTGTCGAGCTGGAGAAATTGCGCCATCGTTCAGGAGGCCTTTTTGGTAAAGGTGGTCTTCAATTCCGAACGGCCGATACTGCCGCGCCATCGGCACGCGTTTTCGCTATTTTTGCAAGCAGTTCTCAAGCTTGCCTTCCGGCAGCGCTGCCGAACCGGACGTGCTTGCCGGCCCGCTGAGCTCCTTGATACTCGCTTGCGGCTCAAGAGTTGATGCGGCTGCTGGCCTTGCCACGCCGCACTACGGCTGGACATGTTTCCGGCGAATTTCGATAAACTCGCGCCGCTCTTTTTCCGTCTCCATCAGGCCAATTGAACTACTTGTTGCCTCGGCCAGGACGTCAATGTCATTCGTTGCGAAGACAATTGCAGCTTCAATTTTCCCTTGAAGAATTGGATTATTGAGCGGGCCCATCATAAGACTTTCGCTCCGGCTTGGCCGCGCCAATATATAGGCGAGGACAAGATGTTCATCCACGTAGACAGGATGGCAGTGCTGTTCAATTGCCGCGCGCAACCCAGCGTCGGTATTCTCAAGGTTGATTGCACCGATCAGCATGCTGGCGCCGTTGCCAAATTCGTCGGCCGGCAGCCACGTCAAGCGGCGGCCTATGGCCCAAACCTGTTCGTTGCTGTTCAGCACCTCAACCCACTCAGAGAAGGTTTCCAGCTGTTTCTGCATTTCGGTGTCATGTTTTTTCTGTCCGGCAGATGCGCGCATCATCCACCCACCTGCCAGCGCTGCTACGAAAGCCAACGCAAAAATGGAAGTCCAATTCATAAGCATTTCTTCAAGTCAAAAAACACTATTCAAGCTGGCGATTACCAGTCTTTCATTAAAACGTCTTTCCCTGTATTCCTGTGGATTTCCAAAGGAAAATAGATCATAAGGTAAATAGTTTGTACGACCAGTTCCATACCCCACATCATTAATGGAACAGAAAAAAAAGCTGTAATCATGAACACGCCGTGGCCGTCACCTGTAATGGGAGTCAAGATACGATTCAGTATTAGAACGAACGGGGCAACCAACATGGCCGCATACCCGTGAAAGGAGTAAAAAGAATTTCGCACCGGGCGCGCCTTTTCGAGGTAGCCGACCGCTGCGCGCGTAAATGTAAAAGAAGTTCCTTCGTCGACATACATTTTATCGAACAGGGATTTCTTATTGTTGATGGTATCGGTAATGTCTTTGCTAATCAAGTAACCGCGGTGGAGTAATAATAATGATACGCTTGCCAGTGCGAAAATCCGTAAATAGAAATTCAATGGGGCAAACAAAAAGTAGAAATAGAACATTGAAAATCCAAACAGCCAGAAAAAACTGAACAATCCAAAAATGGCAATTATGCCGTTGCCTATGAGTTTGTCCGTATTTCTAACGCTCAGATAGAAAAACCATATCGCAACAAATAGCACCATGTTGATGATCAATGAAACTTGCCACACCATAGGCACGAGATGAAATGAGTCGGATCCCGCCCATATGAAAAGTGTCCCAATCGAGGAAATGAACAGCCCGCCAAATGAGGCAATTTTCACGACACTCCATAGCTGAGCACCCGGAAAGGCAGGGCGAATATATTTAGTCGTCATTCAAATGTCCGAAAGTGCGAATTTTCACGAAGCCAAAATTACTGAGGCCAAAGATCTGCAGAGGATTTTCCTTCAAAACATGATCCGGTCTAAATAAGGTTCGTATATGGGATCTTTCGTTGCTTTTGCTAAGAATTGTGAGGCAGAGCGAAATTTTTTTGCCAGCCAGGAGGTGGTGTCGGCTTCGCCCACTGCGCGGCCGATCGCCTTGTCAATTTTTTCTAATGCAAAGCACAAAACTATGGAAACAGCAATTGTACCCACCACAACTGCGATAACAGGCGCCGCAACGGTGACGCCAAATGCCGCAAGAGCTGTAAACCCGAGCGAAACGACTGCCGTTGTTAATGCCGCCACAATACCCGCCTTAATCAGGTCTGTGCCGACCTTCGCGAACAAGAACCCCAGGTCTTTTTTGCGTTTGCCATCCGGGCCGATCTCCGAATAATCGTGATACCACTCCGCTATATCCATCCCTACCGTAAACAAAACAGCCAGTCCGCCGCCTTTTAAGACCATTTTACCTTCTTCTTTTGCAAAAACTGTGACGGCGTCCTCGGCAGCATTTTTCGCCCCGACCCAAGCCTGCTTTGCACTGCCAGCGCCGCCGGTGAGCCGCATCATCTTCGTGTTTTGCAAGCCGTAACGTGAGGCGCTAATGATTTCCCTGAGTTTGTTATTCCCGTTGAACACCAAATAGACTTTTGGACCAGACTTATGAACTACTTTTTGAAGATAGAACTTCACACCAACCAACTCTCTCACCCAGGTATGATTGTCCATGGTGTACCCGGCCACGGCGCCCAGTTGGGAAAGTATCCAATTTCGCGTAACAATATTTTCAGTATCGAGGTGCAACGATTCCCCGCCGTCAGCAAACCATTCCAACACGGCCGGTGGCGCATGTTCCTTAGATGCCTCGTGGACATGCAGCGATTGCTCATCCTTGCTCGCGGACATGGGCGCTGGCTTGGAGGCGGACTTAGGACATCCCAGTGTAATGATGATAGGTGCCGGCTTCTCCTTGGGATCAGCGCCGTGAAGGTGCTTGTCCCATTCATTCGGTTCGACCCTGGACATCAACTTGCCATCGCATTTGAGGAGCAGCGCCCCACGAAAGCCGCGGCCGACCCATACATGCATTTTTTCGCCGTCTTTGAATGTAACTCTTGCATGACGCGCAACGTAAATGATCTTTTTTGCCACGGCATCGTAAAAATCGGATTCGGTCGCCTCGATGGTGTAGCTTTTCCCGTTTTCTAGCGCTATGTCGAAAAGGATATCGCGGTGCTTGCGTAAGACCACGGACAACTTCTTTTTGTCGTGTCCGACCCAGCATCGCACTGATTCGCCTGGCAGATCGATGCAATGTTCCTGAGTGTCCAACGCTGGGTCGTTTTTTGCAATTGCGGCGGTCATTTTTTTCTCAAGTGATGTACTAATTAACTGGGGAATCGCAGTGCTTGCTTTCGCGCCGGTCTGATTATTTTCTTTTTGGTTGCTCGGCGCCGACTGGGCCACGGCGGGCATTTTTGATTTTTGCTTTTCCGTCGGCACCGAGGACGACGTTCTTCTTTTCACCACTGAAGTGCAGGTCGATCGGCTCGTTCTTGAGCGGATTGCCATCCGCATCGATATATTCGATCTCCAGGTCCTTCTTGATATTCAGGTCTCCGATGCGGCTTGCCATGCCCGGCGTCGTCACCGACACTGGCCCCATCAGTTCCTTCATGCTGGCCTTGAATTCCATCTTCCCCGGCCCATGAATCATGATATTGCCGCCTTCGAGCTTGATGAACGCGCCCTGTGCCGTGAACATCACATGCTCCTTGGCGGTCACGCTGACGCTCTTGGTAATGCTGGCAACCGTGATCGCCTTGTCCGCTGTGACCCGCGTTTCGTCAGACTGGCTCTGGCTGCTGACCTTGCCGGTGGCCGCGTGCAAGCGCAGCCCGGTTTCCTGGTTCGGCTTGTCCTTGCTGCTGGCCTTGCCATAGGTGAACAGGCTGATCCCCGCATTGACCGCGAAAAAGCTGTTGCCCTGCGCCGCAAAATTGATGTCCTGCCCGGCACTGATGCTGCTGGTGTCGCCCACCGCCAGCACAGCATTGGCCGGGGTGCCGGCCACAATTCCGGATGGGCTCGACACCTGCATCTGCGGTTCGCTATAAGCCGTTACCTGGCCCTCGCCGCCGCCGAAACCTTCGCCGCCGCCCGCGCCGCTGCCGGCAGCCTTGACCACCTCGATACTGTGCGCCGATCCTTCGATGGCCGGCAACTTCCCCGGCGCCGCTTCCGCCTTGCCTTGCGCGTCCTTGAGTTGCGCGTTGTGCTTTTGCGCCGTGGTCGCCATCGCGATCTGCAATTGATGGCTCTGCTCGATCTGCGCTTCCGCCTCGCGCGAATCGAGCTGGCTGCTGGTCGCGTTGCTGCGTGCATCGGCCGCCAGCAGCAGGCCCTGGCCGGCGCGCACGGCGGTGGCATGTTCGGTCTTGAGTTCGGCGCCAAAGCCGGCCGCCGGCAGGCGCTGGTTGTCGGTCTGATGGCGCAAGTGCCCCATGTTCAGTTCCGCAGTCCCCTGATGTGCGCCGGCATGGCGCTGCAGCGCCACGCGCGACTGGCCCGGGCTGTCGTCCAGCACCAGCTGGCTGTACGCGCCGGTGCCGCCCTGGCTCGCGCTCATGGTCTGGCTTTTCATCCCGGACAACACGGCGGGGTGCGCGTGCGCAGCGGCCTCGCCCGGGAACCATGCCGGCGCATTGCCCACCGCGGCGCCGGCGCCTTGCGCGACCTGGTTGTTCTGCGCGTCCTTCTCTCCCTTGCCGTTGTACAGCGCGCCTATGATCACAGGCCGATCTATATTCCCTTCGAGGAAATCGACCAGCACTTCCTGTCCGACCCGCGGCAGCGTGTTGCTGCCCCAGTTGGCGCCGGCGATCGGCGCCAGAGGCGCTGCCACGCGCACCCACGTGCCGGCAGTGTCATCGGCCGGCGCGCCGGTGTGGCTGTCGGCCTCCGGATGGTTCAAGCGGCTATGGCTCTGCGCGCCGCGCTGCCAGTGGAACTGCACCTTGACGCGGTGATCGCGGTCGGTGTGAATCACCGCACCGGCAGGGCCAACCACGACCGCGCTTTGCTGTCCCTTGACGGTAGGGCGCGGATGCAGCAGCTGGCCGTGACCATCGGTCCGGCTGGCGCGGTACGGCACCTTGATGCGGATCGCGTCGATGCGGTTGCGGTACAGCGGCCGCTCGCCTTGCTCCGTGCCGACCGCATGCAGGCTGCTACCTTGTTCGTCGTCGATCAGCTCCGACAGCAGCGCCTTGCCGATGCGCTTGACGACGTCGGACGCCAGGTCTGCACTCAGGTTGTTGTGCATCAGGTGCACGGTGCGCGTGACGATGAAGCCGCGCGCGTCGTCATTGTCCGCCGTGTCGAACACCGCTTGTCCATCCAGCGAAAAGGTCGTCCCCGGACGCAGCGTACGCACTGTGCCCGCGCCGATGAAGATTTCGCGGCGCGCCTCCAGCGCTTTCAATTGATTGTCGGCGATGCGCTGGCCCTGGCTGCCGCTCGCATACGCATACGCGCCCGGCACATCGCGACTGACCAGCGGCGCTTCGTCGCCGTTCGCGCCCATCGCCGACACCGGCCGGCTATCGAGCGTGCGGTAATCCCAGCTGCGCATGTCCACGCCATTGGTCTGCAGGCGCAATTCGCTGCGCCAGCGGTCCATGCTGTCTTCCTTCATCACGGCGCCCGGCTGGGTATAGCGGATCGACGCTTGTTCGTTCGGCTTGAAGGCGCTGTTGTCGTCGGCAATGACCATCGGATGGCTGCCCAGGCTAGGGCTGGCGCTGTCGCCGTGATGCTCGAAGAAGTAGAACAGGCCTTCTTCGCTCATCAGGCGCTCGGCGAAGGCCAGGTCGCTTTCCTGGTATTGCGTGGTCAGGCTGCGGGTAGGGTAGATGCTGCGGTCGACCACGTCGAAGCGCCACTCCGGCGCCAGCTTGCCTTTGCCCTGGTAGGCGCCAAACACGGCGTCGAGGATGTCGAACACCGTCATGTCCTGGAATACCCGGCTGTCGCGGCTGCGCGCCATGAACGCCGTCCATGGTTGCAGCGTGAGCGTGTAGCGCGCCATGCCGCCGTTGGCGCCGTTCATTTCGACGGCCGTCAGGTGGCCATGGAAGGGGCGCGCCTGGCCACATTAACGGTCAGCAGTTCCAGCAGCGCCGGCTGGCCAAGCAGCGTGCGCAGCGAAATGTCGGCATTCGGCGAGAGCGCGCTGATCGTCAACGTGTAGCCGCCGCTGATCGATTCTTCGCCGCGCACGCATTCGGCCAGCAGCTCGTTGCTGCCCAGCGGCGTGGTCAGGCGCAGCAGCCGCGTGGCTTGCGTGAAGCTGCCGAGGAGGGAAACGATTTGTTCGAGCATGGTGGCAGAGTTCCGATGGCGGGGATCGCGACAATATTGCAATTTAAATATGTTTGGCAGGCGAATATTACACCGGATGAGCTTGTCAGGGGGGGGCGCACGCGACAAAAAGCCCATTTTTAAAGGCACAAAGGCCTGGCCAGCCGCTATCGCAACGGGTGCCAGGCCCTGTCGTTGGTACTGCCGGTTCAGGTCGCGATCTGGGATTGTGGGGTAATCAGAGGTGGGGGAATTTGACCGGCCATAAGCGTCTATGTGCCGTAATAGGAAAAACGATGCGTCGTCTGCCGCCGTGTGCGCCCCAGACAGCAAAAAGCCGCTGATCCCTTGCGAAATCAGCGGCCTTGCATCTTGGTTGCGGGGACAGGATTTGAACCTGTGACCTTCGGGTTATGAGCCCGACGAGCTGCCAGACTGCTCCACCCCGCGGTCGGTATTCTACACACCCCGGCCCGCTTGTGCAAGGGTCTTTATTGCGCAGCCAGCCGCCACAGCGAAGTGAGCTCCTTCGAGCGCGCCGCGTGCAGCGGATCGGTGGCATCGCTGGCGCGCGGATGGCTCGGACGCACGTCGTGCCGTTCGATGACTTTCAGGCCGCCGGCGGCGATCCAGCCGTCCAGCTCCGCGCGCGGGCGCAGGCCCAGGTGCTCGGCCAGGTCGGACAGGATCAGCCAGGCCTCGCCGCCGGGCGCCAGGTGGGCCGCCACGCCGCCCAGGAAGCCCTTGAGCATGCGGCTGTCCGGATCGTACACGGCGTACTCCAGCGACGAACTGGGGCGTCCCGGCAGCCACGGCGGGTTGCACAGCACCAGGTCGGCGCGGCGGTCGGGGAACAGGTCCGCTTTCATCAGTTCGACCGTGTGCTCCAGGCCGAGGCGGTGCAGGTTCTCGCGCGCGCAGCTCAGCGCGCGCGCATCCATGTCGGTGGCGACGATGTGCTGCACGCCGCGCTTGGCCAGCAGCGCCGCCAGCACGCCGGTGCCGGTGCCGATATCGAAGGCCACCTTGGCGCCGGCCGGCAGCGGCGCGTTGGCCACCAGCTCCACGTATTCGCCGCGGATCGGCGAGAACACGCCGTAGTGCGGATGGATGCGTTCTTCGAGGGCGGCCACTTCGACCCCGTTCTTGCGCCATTCGTGCGCGCCGATCAGCCCGAGCAGCTCGCGCATCGAGGCCACGAACGGCTCTTCGCCGCGCCCGTACGCTTCGTTGCAGGCCACCTTGACGTCGGGCGCGCGGCGCAGCGGCATGCTGTAGTTGGCCTCGAACGGCAGCAGCAGCATGGCCAGCGTGCGGGCCCGCTGCGACTGGGCCTGGCGGTGCAGGTGGAACGCTTCGGCCGGCGTGGCGGCCACCTTGGGGGCCTTGGCGCGCTTGCCCTTGTCGCCCTTGTGGTCGGCGCGCCGCGCCAGCGCCTGCAGCAGCTGGCGCGCATTCTGGAAGTCGCCGCGCCACAGCAGCGCCGTACCTTCGCAGGCCAGCCGGTATGCCACGTCGGCCGGGGTCTGGTCGTTGGCGATCACGACTTTTTTCGGGGCCGGCATGCCGCTTTCGGAGCGCCAGCGCGCCGAGCGTGCTTCGCCCCCCTCGGTCCAGTGGATGCGTGCGGGGGCGTCGGCGGGCGTGTGTGGGAGCATGGAGTCAATCGAAACAGGGTAGGGCGTGCGAAAACAGCGCGAAGGCGCCTATTATACTAGCGGGACTGGCGCGGGCCGGACTCAGGCTGCAGGCAGCTGGTCGATGGCAGGGGCGCTGCCGTAGGAGTTGGCGACCGCCTTGGCCTGTTCGGCCGGGGTGATGTTGGGGTCGTCGGGACGCACGCGCGGCGCCAGCAGGGCGGCGCGGTCGACCAGGCGCATCAGGCGCAAGGTCAGGTCGCCGCCGCTCGCTTCGCCGTTCTGGCCGGGCGCGCCGGAAACATCGGTGCGCAGTTCGCGGCTGAGCAGCTTGAACAGGTCGTCCAGGCTGCCGGGGAATTTAATGGCGGGCAGCGGTTTGCCGGTCAATACCAGCACGTCCGGCGATTCGATGGCCGCCGGCTTGTTCGCGGCGTCGGCCGGTTGCGCCGTGGTGGTCGAGGCCTCGGCCTTGGCTTCGTACTTCACGCTCAGCTCAAAGTCGAAAACCCGGCCGTCGTCGGTGGTGATCTGCCCGGTGCCGGTAAAGCTGGCGCTTTCGTTCAGGGCAAACGACTCGTTGTGGGTCGTGCCGTCGGCGCCGCTGGCGTCGCTGGTCGACGCCGTATAGCTCGACGACGACGAAAACGAGGTCATGTTGTACGCCACCTTGGCACTGGCAGCCTGGTCGCCGAACAAGCGCTTGGTGAAGGCGCTCATGAAATTTTGCGCGATATCGCTGGTCGACGCGGCCAGGTCGGCCCCGCGCGCTTGCAAGGCCTTGCTTGATAAATTGACAATATCGTTCTGCAGCGGTACCGGATCGACCGTCGGCAGCTTGGCCGCAATGTTGCCACTTGGCGGCGCATACTGCGCAACGGCGTTCTTGCCCGTCTGCGCGGTGGCAGGAAACGGGGTCAAGGCGGCAGGGCGAGCACCGGAAGTGGAGAACAGGGACATGGCGTTGGGACGACAATATAGTGGCTGACAATGCAAATATCGGCGTCCCTTTTCAAAACTTTAGCGCTTTTTGAATATTTTTTTTAGTGGTGATGGCTCCAGCTGCCGTCGGCCGAGTGCAGGAAGGAGTCGACCGCGTCCTTGCTGCCGGTGGCGTAGCGCTTCGGTTCGCCGCAGGCGCACAGTCCCAGGTAAGGCTGGATATGGGAGCAGGCGGACACTTTCTGGAGATAGACCTTGACCGGTTTGGTGCATTTATCGCACTTGAAGGTCAGGATGCGGGCTGGTTTGGACATGAGGGCGATCGCGGCGTGGGAAAGCGCGCATTTTATCATTGCGCTGCGCGGGTCAACTGAAGGCGCGCGCCGGCGTTAACGGAACAGGGTCCCTGGCCCGCTTCTGGAAATGGACGACGCAATGAGCCAGCACCAACAACCTAGCAAGGAAAGCATCCGCCTGTGGCTGCGCGCGCGCCTGGCAACCCGCTCGCCGCCGCCCGACCCGCAGCAGATCCGGCGCGAACTGGGCTGGGAACTGGTCCGGATCGCGCGCGACCCCAAGCGCTGACGCGCCCCTTCACTACTGTACCGTGACGCTGCTGGTGCCGCCGCCGGCCGGCTGCACCAGGATGCGGGTGGCGATCCGCTCCGTCATTTCCTGGACATGCGAGATGACGCCGACCTTGCGCCCCATCGATTGCAGGCCGTCGAGCGCATCCATGGCCACGCGCAGCGTTTCGCTGTCGAGGCTACCGAAGCCCTCGTCGATGAACAGCGATTCGACCCGCACCCGGTTCGACGACAGCGAGGCCAGGCCCAGCGCCAGCGCCAGCGAGACCAGGAACGATTCGCCGCCCGACAGCGAATTGACCGAGCGGATTTCGCCGCCCATGTCCTGGTCGCGCACCAGCAGCCCGAGCGAAGGGCCGGACTGCGCGGCGACCCGCTCCAGCCGGTAGCGCTTGGCCAGCTGGCCAAGATGGCTGTTGGCGTAGCCGAGCAAGACGTCGAGCGTGAACTGCTGCGCGTAATTGCAGAATTTTTTGCCGTCGGCCGAACCAATCAATTCATTCATGCGGCCCCAGCGCAATTCGACCAGTTGCTGCTTGCCGATGTCGGCCAGCATGGACTGGGCGCTGGCGCGCCGCACGTCGTCCTGCGCCAGCTGCAGGCGCAGCGTACCGGCGATGGCCAGCGCGTCCTTGCGCTCTGCGCCCAGCGCGTCGAGCTGCGCTGCCAGTTCGTCGGCGTCGGCGCTGGCGTCCGGCGTGGCCGTTTGCTGGTGCAGCGCGCGCTGCCCGCGCCGCTCGGCCAGCACTGCGGCGGCGCTGGCGGCGGCGCCGTCGAGCGCCTGCAGCACGCCCCGTTCGGTGGCGATCCAGTCGGCGCCGCGTGCCAGCAATGTGTCGAGCTGCGCCTTGCCGGCCGGGGCCTCGAGGCCCGGATGACGCTGCGGATAAGCGGCCAGCCACGCTGCCAGCCGTCCGTCCGCGCCCAGTGCCTGCGTTTGCACTGCCGCCAGCCGCGCCGTGGTCTGCGCCAGCGCTTCGCGCGCCCGCATGTCGGCCTGCAGTGCTGCGTGGCTGGCGGCCTGGCGGCTATCCACCAGGGCGCGCGCGGCGCCGATCGCGTCGGCCAGCTGCTGTTCAATGGCGCGCACCGGCCGGCCTTCCCACAGCGCCGTACGCTGCGCCGCCTTGGCTTTCAGATCGGCGTCGACGCGGGCAAATTCGGCCGCCGCCGCACCGGCGGCGGTTTGCGCCTGCTGCTGGCGCTGCGCGGCGGCGCGCTGTTCGGCTTCCTGCGCGGCGAGCGTGCCGTCGCGGCCGGCGTGCTGGTGGGCCTGGGTCCGCCACTGGCCTGCTTCGGCGGCGCGTTCGGCGCGAAAATGCGCCGGTGCGGCTTGCCACTGCGCGGCCCAGGCAGACGTGCCGGGAAAGGCCGCATCGAGTTGCGCGAGCAGCGCGGCCAGTGCTTGCGCCGCCTGCGCGCGCTGCAGGACGAGCGCGGCGCAGCCGGCCTGCGAGCTGGCCAGCGCGGCGCTTGCCGCGTGGGCCAGCGCCTGGGCGCCGGCGTGTTCAAGCGTGCTTCGATCGCATGCCAGCTGGGCGGCGTCGCGCGCGGTCGCGGCGGCGCGCGCGGCGCTTTCCTGCACGGCGAGCTGTTCGGACCCGGTTTGGAGCGCGTCGAGCTGCTGCGCGAACCATGCCGTGGTGTCGGCGGCGGCCGGCGCTTCCGACGCCAGCGCCAGCGCTTCCCATGCGGCAGCGCCGCGCTCAAGGGCCGTTGCCAGCGCGTCGCACTCGCGCTGGGTCTCCGCCAGTTGCTGTTCGCTGCCCGACAACTGCGCCCGTTCGGTGGCCTGGGCCGACAGATTGATTTGCAGCTGCTCCCGGCAGCGCGCCACTTCGGCGCGCAGGCTCGCCAGCATGTCGTGCAAAGCGGCGTTCTGGTGCTGGTAGGGGTGCTGTTCGCTTCCGCACACCGGGCAGGGTGCGCCATCGGCCAGCGTGGCGCGCAGGTCGACGACGCTGGCGGCGCAGGCGATTTCGGCGCCTTGCAGCGACCGTTCGGCCTGCGCCAGCGCGGCGCCGAGCGCGCCCGCTTGCGTGCCTGCCGCCGCCAGTGCCGCTGCCGCGCCGGCCTTGGCCGCCGCCAGCGCGGTGGCGCGCTCGCGTCCCTGCGCCAGGTTCAAACGGGTCGCGGCCAGGTCGGCCCAGATCCGTTCGGCCAGCGCCAGCGCGCCGCGCCGTTGGTCCAGTGCCTGGCGCTGGCGTTGCAGCAGTTCGCCGTCGAAGGCTGCCAGCGCGGCGATGCCTTGCTGGCGCGCCGCTTCGAGCGCGCCCAGTCGCATGGCGCTGTCCGCCAGCGCCGCGCCGGCCTGGCTTGTGCTGGCGGCATCGGCCTGCTGCGCCAGTTGCGCCGCTTCCAGCTGGGCGCCAATGCGGCCATCATGCGTGGCGGCTTGTTCGGCCTGTGCGAACAGGGTATCCCAGCGCGGCCATTGCGCGGCCAGGTCTTCCCAGCGGCGATGCCGGTCCAGCCAGGCGGCGCCGAGGAGGTGCGCCGCCCTGGTGGCTTCCAGCCGGTCCGAGGCGCCCGCCACGGCATTGGCCGCGCTGGCCAGTTCGGCCGCCGCCGCGCCGCGCGCCTCGGTGGCCTTGGCATGCGACGGCGCCAGCGCGCCGACGCTGGCGTCGAGCGCCTTGGCCTGGTCGAGGCCGGGCGCGGCCGCGCGCTGCGCCTGTTCGGCGTCGTGCAGCGTGGCGCCGGCCAGCGCGACTGCGGCGCCAGCCTGTTCCTGTTCGAGCGCGGCCTGCGCCAGTTGGATGTTGGCGGCGGCGATGGCCTGCTGCAGGCTGGCGCCATCGAGTTCGAGGCGGCGGCATTCGACCAGCAACGGACGCGCCGCCTGCACCGCGTCGACGGTGTCGAGCTGGCGCCGCCGTTCGCCGGCCGCATCGAAGGCCGCACGCGCCTGGGCCAGCGCCTGTTCGGCATCGGCTTCGTTGCGCGCCAGCCTGGCCGCTTCCTGGTGCCAGCGCAGCTGCTGCTGCAGCGATCCCTGGCGCGCGTCGGCCAGCGCCAGCGCGGCGTCGGCGCCGGCGCATTGCGTCTCGACTTCTGCGCGCGCTTCGGCTGCCAGCGGCGTATGGTCGGCCAGGCGCGCGCTCAACTGCTGCAGCGCCGCCTGTTCGGCCTTGAAGCGTTCGAAGGCGCGCCGCGAAATGGCGCTGTAGATGGTGCTGCCGGTCAGCGTTTCGAGCAGTTCGCCGCGCTCGTTTTCCTCGGTCTTGAGGAAGGCGGAAAATTCGTTTTGCGCCAGCAGCACGGCGCGCGTGAACTGCTCGAAGGTCAGGCCGACGCGCTGCACGATTTCGGCGGCCACTTCGGTCTTGGTCGCGCCCAGCGCGATCAGGCCGGGCAGCTGGTGCAGCGTCATGCCGGATTTTTGCAGGCCGCCGGCGGCCTTGGCGCGCGCGCGCCGCACGCTCCAGCGGGCACGGTAGCGGATGTTGTCGTTGCCGACAAAGTCGACTTCGGCCCAGGCTTCGGCCGCGCCGCGCCGCAGCAAAGTGCGCGGGTCCTGGGCGGAGATGGTTTCGCTGCCGACGTCGGGCAGGACGCTGGCGCCGCGCACGATTTTCAGCAGGCGCGGGGTGGCGTCGTACAGGGCCAGGCACAGGGCGTCGAGCAGGGTGGTCTTGCCGGCGCCGGTGGGGCCGCTGATGGCGAACAGACCGGACGAGGCGAGCGGCTCTTGTTCGAAATCGACGCAAAATTCGCCGGCCAGCGAGGCCAGGTTCTTGCCGCTGATTTTGAGGATCTTCATGCGCCGCCCAGCATCAGTTCGGCGAACGCGCTGACCTGGTCGGCGGGCGCGTCGTCGCCGTATTTTTGCAGGTACAGGCGCTTGAAGATATCGTCAGGCTGCAGCTGCGCGAGCTGGTCGAGCGACATGGCGCTCGTGTCGCTGCCGGCGCCGTCGTGCTTGCGGGTCGGTTCGATCTTGGCCAGGCGCACATGCTTGCTTTCGATGGCCGCCTCGATGCGCCCGCGCAGGCCCGGTTCCGGCGCGTCCAGCAGGACCCGCACTTCGAGGAAGGGCTGTTCGTGCAGCGGCCGTTCGGGCAGGTCGAGCGCCGCCAGCGCGGCCAGCGCCTCCTCCAGCGGGGCCGGCCGGGCCGGCACCCGCAGCAGTTCGACCGCGCGCGGCACCATCAGCGGCGTGACCGACTGCGCCGCGCCGCCGGCCAGGTCGATGCGCAGGACCTGGTGCTGGTAGCCGACTTCGGCGAACGACAGCGGCAGCGGGCTGCCGCAATAGCGCAAATGCTCCTTCTGTCCGACCCGCTGCGCCAGGTGCAGATGGCCCAGCGCGGCGTAGGCGATGGCCGGCTCGAAGATGGCGGCCGGCAGCGCCTCGCTGCCGCCGATGACGATGCGGCGTTCCGATTCGAGCGAGGCGGTGCCGTCGACCATGTGGCAGTGGCCCATGGCGACGATGGCCTGGCCGTCCTGGCGGCGCGCCGCGGCCAGCGCACAGGCCTGGCGGTACAGCAGCGCGATGCCGCCCAGGTAGGGGTCAAGCGCGGCGGCGCCTTCCTCCGCGGCGGGCAGGCGCGGCACGTCGCCCGGACGCAGGAAGGGGATCGCCAGGCACCAGGCCGCGACCGCGCCGTCCTTGCCGTGCAGCGCGACCAGGTGCCGTTCCAGGTCGATGTCGCCGTCGGGGCCGCGCACCACGTGGCCGATCACGCTGGTGCCGTGCGCTTCGAGCCGGCCCGGCGAATCGTGGTTGCCGGCGATGACGACGATGTCGAGCTGCGGCGCGCGCGCCCTGGCCTGCTGCAGGAAGCGGTACAGCTGCTTCTGGGCGCCGGCCGAGGGATTGGCGGTGTCGAAGATGTCGCCGGCGATCAGCAGGGCGTCGGCCTGCTCGGCGACGATGGTATCGAGCAGCCAGTCGAGGAAACGCTGGTGTTCGTAGGTGCGCTCGTAATTGTGCAGGGTCTGGCCCAGGTGCCAGTCGGAGGTGTGCAGCAGACGCATCGGAAAACTTGGGTTGGATCGGTCAGCGGCTACTATAACTCACGCGGCGACCCGGTATGTATTGCGCCCGGCCTGCTTGGCCTGGTACAGCAGGCGGTCGGCCTCGCGGATCAGGGCGTCCGGATCGATCTCGCCATCCTTGAAATACGCCAGGCCGATGCTGGCCGAGACCGACACGGCGACGCCATCGAGCTCGAACGGCTGGCGCATCGCCTTGACGATCTTGGCGGCCAGGGCGGAGGCGTCTTCGGGCCGCGCCAGCTTGTCCATGATGATGGTAAATTCGTCGCCGCCCAGGCGCGCGATGGTGTCGCTGGCGCGCAGGGTCTGGGTCAGGCGCGCCGAAAACGCCTTCAGCAACGCGTCGCCGACATGGTGGCCGTAGGTGTCGTTGACCGGCTTGAAATGGTCGATATCCATGTACATCAGCGCCATCAGGCGCTCTTCCTCGACGCTCTGTGCCATGCTGGCGCCCAGCTTTTGCATGAAGCCGGCGCGGTTGGCCAGTCCCGTCAGCGGATCGATCTTGGCCAGCCGCAGCAGGTGCTTCTTCTCGTGCTTTTGCGACGTGACGTCCTGGCGCATCACGTGAAAGCCGATCACGCTGGCGCCGTCGTCGCCGCCTTGCGGAATGTAGTTCACTTCCAGCACGCGCTCGGCGCCGCCGTGCTCGTCGTGCTCTTCGAACATCACGGGCTCGCCGGCCAGCGCGCGCAGGATGTGCGGTTCGAGCACCGCAAAGCGCGCTTCGCCGACCGTCTCGCGCACCGTGCGGCCCAGCGCCGTATGCACGCCGTGCCCGAATTCTGCTTCGTAAGCACGGTTCTGGAAGCGGTACACCTGCTCGGCGTCGATATACGCGACCATGGCCGGCAGCGTGTCGGCGATGGTGCGCAGGCGCGCCTCGCTTTCGCGCAGCGCCAGTTCGGCATCGCGCAAGGTGGTGATGTCGTCGATGGTGCCGACGAAGCCTTCGATGCGCCCGCCGATGCGGATCGCGGCGATCTTGGTCGAGGCCCAGATCAGCTTGCCGTCGGGGCGGCGGCAGCGCGTGATGCGCACAAACGGCTCCTGGTGCTTGCACTGGTGCTCGAACACGGCCGGCATGTACTGGCGCTCGTCGCCGTCGAACGCGGCCAGCCAGCCGTAGCCGAGCGACTGTTCGCGCGTCAGGCCGGTAATCGTCTCGAAGCGCTTGTTGACGTAGCTGCAGTTGCCCTTGGCGTCGGCGCGCACCAGTCCCAGCGGCGAGGCGTTGGTCACCGCTGTCAGGTGTGCCTCGCTGGCGCGCAGGCTTTGCTCCTGCTCGCGGCGCTGGGTCACGTCTTCGGCGATGCACAGGATGAATTCGGTCTGGCCATGGTCGTCGAGCAGCGGCACCGCCATCGAATGCAGGTAGCGCAAGCTGCCGTCGGGGCGCGCGAGCGGCTTGTCGGGCAGGTCGATCGCCTTGCGCTCGGCCAGCATGGCCTGGTCCTCGGCCCGGTTGCACAGCGCATAGCCGGGCGGGAAGGCCTGGCAGTCGGTCTGGCCGATGACCTGGTCGGCGCTGTAGCCGGTCACTTCCTCGGCGGCCTTGTTCCAGACCATCATGGCGCCGTAGCTTTGCGGGCGCAGGCTCTTGACGTAAATGAGCAGGGGCAGGTGCTCGATCAGCGATTGCAGGAAGCCGCGGTTGTTGCGGATTTCCAGGTCGGCGTGCTTGCGCGCGGTGAAGTCGCGCGAGGTCACGGCCACGCCGTCGGCCAGCGGCACGATCTGGTGGTGGATCCAGCGCGGGGCGTCGCCTTCGATGCGCAGCTCGAGTTCCTCCTCGAGCGGCTTGCCTTGCACGTAAACCTGCACGTAGCGCTCGAAGAAGCCGCTCTGGCGGTAGCGCGGCAGCAGCGTGAAGGCCTTCTGCCCGATCAGCTGCGCGCGTTCGCGGCCCAGCATGGCCGCGCCCTTGTCGTTGATGTCGTCGAAAATGAAGTCCTGGACCGGCGCCGCGCCGCCCGGCCAGGCCTTGAGGATCAGGACCGCATCGAGGCTGCCGTCGGCCGCCGCGCGCAGCGTGGCCTGGGCCTTGCGCGCGGCGCGCGTGCTGGCGCGCAGCTGGGCGCTCTGCTTCATCAGGATCCCCACGATCAGCAGGATCAGGGCGCTGGCGGCGAAAGCGATGCCCAGGTACAGGCGGCGGTGGCGCTCAAACCTGGCCATCGCGGCGCCTGTCTCGACGCCGACCACCACTTCCAGGCCATAGCGCGGCATGTCGCTGTGGCTGTAGATGCGGGCCACGCCGTCGAGCTTCACGCGCGGCACCAGTTCCTCCGACGAGGCGCCGTCGGCACGCTGCTGGGTGAAGGCCAGCGCGGCGCTGCTGAACAGCTTGTCGCCGATGCGCCCGACCGACAGCGCGTCGGTGGTGCTCATCAGGATCAGCGCGCCGTTGTCGTCCAGGTCGAGGCGGTCGTAGTCGTCGACGAACAGGTTCGGATCGATCAGCAGCACGACGGCGCCGTCGAACTGGCCGGCGCTGTCGTTCAGGCGGCGCGCGACCCGGATCTGCCAGCGGCTCGCTGCGCCGCCTGGTTGCTGCGCGGTCGAGAACAGCGGCAGGTCGGCGTCGCTGGCCGCGAGCGCCTGGAAGAAGGGGGCGCCGGCCGCGCTGGTGGATAGGAAACCATTGGCCGTGTCGAGCGGCTTGCCCTGCTTGTCGAACAGCGCCATCGGCAAGCCGAGGCGCGCCGGCAGCACGCTGTCGAGCAGCCCGCCGCGCCGCACGAAGCCGGGCAGGCGCTGGGCGCCGCCGGTCGCTTCGTAGCGCAACTTGAACAGCTGGGTGGCGTGGTCGCTCTGGCGCAGGATGTAGTTGACGTGTTCGGACAACACGTGCGCCAGCGCCTGGCTCTGCGCGACCGCGTCGGCATGGCTGGCCTGCCGTTCGAGGCTGGTCTGGATGATCACCGCGACCCACATCGCCACCACCAGCACCAGTGCGAAGACGGGCAGCAGCGCCACCGATAACAGGCGCCGTGCCGATCTGCGTATCATGCTCGCTGCGATGTTCACGTATCCGCCCTCGGCGCGATGGGATTGACGGGAAGCGATGGTTGTCCTTGTTGTGACAGTTCGTTAGATTCCATTCTGCTCGCAAAACGGCTTTTTGTACCCTGGCCATGTAAATATAATTTCATCAGGAGAACAACGTGCGCCGAAACGTTACTAAAATAGGAACATGACCGACCTGACCCTGACCCCTGCCGCCGCGCGCGCGCTCCACCTGGCCGCGCAAGGCATGCTGCGTCCGCGCCGGCGCAAGGCCGTCAAGGCCGACCTGATGGCGGCGATCCGGCGCATGGGCGTGCTCCAGATCGATACCATCAGCGTGGTCGCGCGCAGTCCCTACCTGGTGCTGTGGAGCCGGCTCGGCGACTACGATCCGGCCTGGCTGGGCGAACACCTGGCCGAGGGCGCGCTGTTCGAATACTGGGCCCATGAAGCGTGCTTCGTGCCGATCGAAGACTACCGGCTGCTGCGCCACCGCATGCTCGATCCGGCGGCGATGGGCTGGAAGTATTCGGAGTCCTGGATGCGCGAACGGGCCGCCGACGTGGCCGGCGTGCTGGCGCACATCCGCCAGCATGGACCGACCCGCTCGTCGGACTTCGAGCGCAGCGACGGGCAGGCCGGCGGCTGGTGGGAATGGAAAAGCGAGAAGCGTTCGCTGGAAGTCCTGTTCACGTCGGGCGCGCTGATGATCGCGCGGCGCCACAACTTCCAGCGCGTATACGACCTGGCCGAGCGGGTCCACCCGGGCTGGCACGACAGCCAGATGCCGCATATCGACCAGACCCGGCGCCAGCTGGCGCTGCAGGCGGTGCGCGCGCTGGGCGTGTGCAAGGCCGGCTGGATCGCCGACTATTACCGCACCCGCCGTCCGCATGTCGACCCCGAGGCGCTGGTGGCCGAAGGCGCGCTGCTCAGGGCCAGCGTGGCCGGCTGGGACGAACCGGCCTATATCCATCCCGAGCACCTGGAGCTGGCGCGCCAGGCCGCCGCCGGCGCGCTCGCGCCCAGCGTCACCGCCTTGCTGTCGCCGTTCGATCCGATCGTCTGGGACCGCCGGCGCGCGCTCGAGCTGTTCGGCTTCGACTACCGGCTCGAATGCTATACCCCGGCGCCCAAGCGCCGCTATGGCTATTTCAGCCTGCCGATCCTGCGCCGCGGCGCGCTGGTGGGCCGGGTCGACGCCAAGGCGCACCGGCGCGACGGCATCTTCGAGATCAAGTTGATCGAGCTGGAGCCGGGCGTGCGCGTCAGTGCGCGCCTGTGCGCCGATATCGCGCAGGCCATCGTGCGCTGCGCGGCCTGGCATGCCTGTCCCGAGGTGCTGCTCACGCGCACCGAGCCGGCCAGCTTCGCCGCGCCGCTCGCTGCGGCGCTGGGCGAGGCGGCGGCCTGCGCGAGCGTGGCCGCATGACGCTGCCCGCCGCCCCGCAGCACGTGGTCGACGGCGCCGGCCAGCCGGCGTTCGGCCGCTTCGCCGGCCAGACCGCCAGTTTCGACTGGGCCGCGCTGGCCGCGCCGTACCGCCGCAGCGCCTGGTGGCGCCATTTCCACCACAAGCGCTGGCACTATATTGCGCTGGCGTGCGACGAGATTTTCTGCGCGGTGGCGATCGTCGACCTGGGTTGGACCAGCACCGCGTTCGCGTACGCCTTCGACCGGCGCGCGCGCAAGCTGGTGGCGGCGTTCTCGCAGGACGGCATCCCGGGCATCAGCGCGCAGCTGGCCGACCACGCCGGCGGCGCCAGCCGCTTTCGCTGGCTGTCGCAGCGCATCGCGCTCGGCCCGCAGTCGCTGGCGCTGCGCTGCGGCGGCTTCGAGATCGACGCGCAGTTCGACGCCGCCGGCCCGCTGCTGCTGGCCGTCGGCGCGGTCGACGGCGGCTCGGTGCACGCGACCCAGAAGTCGCCCGGCATGGCGCTGCGCGGCGCTGTGCGGATCGGCGCACGGTGCTTCAGCCTGGACGGCGGTGTGGCCAGCATCGACTATTCGAACGGCTTGCTGGCGCGCGATACCGACTGGCGCTGGGCCTGCGCGCACAGCCTGGAACTGGGCTTTAACTTGCAGGCCGGCTACTTTGGGGCGAACGAGAATGTGTTGTGGCTGAACGGCAAGATCATCCCGCTGGCGGCGGCGCGCTTTGATTTCGATGCGCGCGATCCGCTGGCGCCGTGGCATATCGCCACCGCTGACGGCCTGCTCGAGCTCGACTTCACGCCCGAGGGCGCGCGCAGCGAAAACAAGAACCTGCTGGTGGCGGCGAGCAGCTATATCCAGCCGATCGGCACCTTCCGCGGCGTGGCCAGGGCCAACTCGGGCGCGCCGGCAGTGGTAATAAAACAACTGGTCGGCGTGACGGAAGATCACCGCTCGCGCTGGTAATGCGCTGCCCACGCCACCAAGGCTTGCGAAATATCAAACTCATGATGTCGGACATCTTTACACTTGTTTCTCCGGGCTGAAGAAACTGTTCAATAAGGACAATACGCAAGCCCGTCCAACTACAACGACTCCGGCCAGGTCTCTCCGCATCCCCATACGGGCAGCGCCTGCGCACGCGAGCACCTTCTGAGGAGAGAGAATGTTAACGGCGACATATACCCTGGTTGCACTGTCGGTCGAACAGGCCAGCGTTCGAATCAGTCTGCAGTCCCTGCAACAACTGATCGACAAGAATTTCACGCACCAGAGTGCGCTGACCCCGGGACAGGTCGGCTACGCCGTCGAGGCCGTTAAACGCATGTACGAGAGCTGCCATTGGCGCAAGCTGGACATGTTCCTCATTCCCGCCATCCGCAGCGCGACGCGCCAGGCCGACGAACTGCTGCACAAGCTCGATGAACTGGGGCGCGCCGCCACCGATGCGGTGGGCGTGCTGGCGATCCGGCTCGGCTCGAGCGCGGTCGACACCGGGCTCAAGGTGGCGCAGTTCTGCGCCGCGCTCGAAGCCTTTTGCAGCGCCACGCTGAAACGGCTCGAACTCGAAGAGCACTGCCTGTTTCCGATGGCGCGCTCGGTGATCTCGGGCGAAGCCTGGTTCGCGATCGCCAACCAGATGCTGGCGCACGACGCCTACGTGCTCGAAACGCGGCCCGCGCGCATCACGCCAGTGCCGGCCAAACAGGTCCGCGAGCAGGTGCGCGCGGCGCCCGTGGCCGCCCACGTGGTGCACTGACAGTAGCGCAATTCAATACCGACGGAATCAGCATGCTCGCCGATCCACAGCCAGTGCAGGGAAACCCTGGCCAGACCCGCCGTTCTTGCTATGATGACGGTTTTGAATGGTTGAACTCACGTCATGTTCGAATTCCTCTTCAAGCGTCCGGGCGACAAGCCCGATGACCATCCCGCCGGCAAACCAGCGCAGGGGGAGGCCGGCACGGCGCCGCTAGCTGCGCCAGCGGGCTCGTCGCGCGAGCAGCAGGCCCAGAAAATGGCCGGACTGCGCGGCGACGAAGCCGGCGCCACCGATTTCATCCTGCAATGCGACTATTCCGAGCTGCGCCTGGCCGCGGCCGAATTCATCCATGCGCCGGCCCACCTCGAGCGCGTGTACGCGGCGATCCGCAATACCGACCGCCGCGTCGCCAAGCTGATGCAATCGCGGCTGGACGCGATCCGCCACCACGACGCCGAACTGCAGCGCGGCCAGGCGTGCATCGAGCAAGCCGACGCCTTGCTGCGCGACGACAAGCTCACCCCCAACCACGTCGCCGACCTGGACCGCAAATGGTCGGTGATCGCCGCGCCCGAACTCGTCCCCCGCTTCGACGAACTGCGCGCCGGGCTGGCCAAGCGCCTCGAAACCCAGGTGCTGCTGCAGCGCGCCATGATCGACCGCCTCGGCCAGGTGCGCAAGCTGGCCGCCAGCGGCATCCCGGCCGCCGAGATGCTGGCCCAGCTGCAGCAGATGGAACTGGACCAGCAGCAGGCGCTGGCCGCGCCCGAGCATGGCTCGCTGCCGCGCAGCCTGACCAATGAATTCGCCACCGAATTTACGCGCGTGTCGCACTCGCTGGTCGATATCGGCCAGAGCCAGGCCGCGATCGCCCGGCGCGACGCGCTGCTGGCCGAATGGCAGGGCGTGGCGCCCGAAACGCTCAACGCCGAGCTGCTGCACAAGGCCTGGCGCCAGCTGCCGCCAGTGCCAGAACCGGTGGCGGCCGACCTGCGCCAGCGGTTCGAGCAGCTGCTGGCGAATATTCCCGCCACCGTGGCCCCGGCGCCGGCTGCGCGCGAAGGGCGCAAGCCGGCGCAGGCGCCCGACCAGGACTTCATCGACAAGGTCGAGGCCATGGAAGCGGCGCTGCAGCATGGTTCGCTGGGCGCGGCCGCGGACCTCGACAAGGCGCTCAAGGACAGCAAGGGCGTGCGTTTGTCGCCGGCCCTGTCCGAGCGGCTGGCGCATGCGCGCGCCGAACTGAAACGCCTGTCCGACTGGGCCCGCTGGGGCGGCAACGTCTCGCGCGAGGAGCTGATCAAGGCGGTCGAACAGCTCGGCACCCAGAGCCTGGCGATGAGCGAACTGGCCAAGAAGGTCGGCAGCATGCGCGACCGCTGGAAGTCGCTCGACACCTTGTCCGGCTCGGCGCCGAAAAGCCTGTGGGAGCGCTTTGACGCCGCCTGCAGCGCCACCTATGCGCCGGCGGCGGCCCATTTCAAGCACCTGGCCGACGAACGCCACACCAACGCGGCCAAGGCCGACGCCCTGATCGCCGAGGCGGCCGCCGAAACGGCGCGCCTGGCCAGCGGCGAAACGGTCGACTGGAAGCACATGGCCGTGACGGTGCAGCGCCTGCGCATGGCGTGGAGCCACCTGGGCGCGATCGACCGCAAGGACAAGAAGCGCCTCGACCAGCAATTTACCGACGCCCTGAATGTGCTGCAAGGCCCGCTGGAAGTGCAGCGCAAGGACGAAGTGGCCAGCCGCGAGCAGATGATCGCCCAGGTCGCCGCGCTCAGCCCGAACGACCGCCATGCGCTCGACACGCTCAAGGCGCTGCAGGAACGCTGGCAGGAACATGCGCGTGCGCTGCCGCTCGAACGCAAGTCCGAACAGGCGCTGTGGCAGCGGTTCCGCGCCGCCTGCGACGCCGTGTTCGCCAAGCGCAAGGAAAGCGCGCACGCGGCCGACGCCGAACGGCGCGGCCACGAGGAAGCCAAGGAGGCAATCAGTGCACGCCTCGAAGCGGCCGCCGCCACGGCCGACGCGGCCAGCGCCGCCAGGCTGCTGCGCGAAGCGGGCGCCGAATGGCAGGCGATCGGCCCGGTGCCGCGCGCCCACGAAACCCGGATCGACAAGCGCTACCACGGCGCCGTGGCCGCGCTGCAGCAGCATGTCGACAGCGCCAAGCGCGAAGCGGGCAAGGCCCAGGCCAGCGCGCTGCGCGACAAGCTGCGCCTGTGCCAGCAGCTCGAAGCGAGCCTGGCCGCCATGGACGGCGACCCGGCCGCAAGCGACTGGAACGCGCGCTGGGCCGCCTTGCCGGCGCTGGCCGCCGACTACGAACGCGCGCTCAAGGGCCGGCTCGACGCCGCCCAGGCGGCGCTGGCGGCGGGCCGCGCGGCGTATGCCGCCACGCTCGAGCAGAACCGCGCCAGGCTGCTGCACGAAGTGCTGCGCCTGGAAATCGCGGCCGGCATCGACAGCGGCAGCGAATTCGCGCGCGAACGCCTCAAGCTGCAGGTCGAGACCTTGCAATCGTCGCTCAAGTCGGGCCAGAAGCCGGCCGGTCTGGCGACCCAGTTCCAGCCGCTGTGCGCCTTGCCGGCGCTGGCCGACGAACGCACCGTGTCGCGCATCGAGCACCTGATGGCGCGCGTGAGCAAGGAGGGCAAGTGAGCCGGGTGCAGGTCCAGACCGGCGACTTTGACCTTAGCACCGAAATCGCCCTGTTGCGCAGCCAGGATCCCCGGGTTGGCGCGGTGGTCAGCTTCATCGGCACCGTGCGCGACATGAACGAGGGCGAGCGCGTGGCCGAAATGGAGCTCGAACATTACGCCGGCATGACCGAGGCCGCGATCGAGGCCATCGTCGAGCGGGCCTGCCAGCGCTGGCCCTTGTTCGGCGCGCGCGTGCTGCACCGGGTCGGGCCGCTGAAACCGCTCGACCAGATCGTGCTGGTCGCCTGCAGCGCGGCGCACCGCGGCGAGGCGTTCGCCGCCTGCGAATTCATTATCGACTACCTGAAAACCGAGGCCCCGTTCTGGAAAAAGGAACAGACGCCCGACGGCGCGCGCTGGGTCGACGCGCGCGCCACCGACGACGCCGCGCTGGAAAAATGGGCGGCGCGATGAGCTTCCTGGCCGTGGGACTGGGTGCCGCGCTCGGCGCCTGGCTGCGCTGGGGCCTGACGCTGCTGCTGGCCGACCTGCACGCCAAGGTGCAACTGGGCACGCTGCTGGCCAACCTGGGCGGGGGCTACCTGGTCGGCATCGCGATCGGATTTTTCATCGCCTATCCGCATGTGTCGCCGGAATGGCGGCTGTTTGCCGTCACCGGTTTTTTGGGCGGCCTGACCACGTTTTCGACATTCTCGGGTGAGTCCGTATTGCTGCTGCAACGCGGCGATTACGGCTGGGCGCTGACCCACACGCTGCTGCACCTGGCCGGTTCGATTAGCTGTTGTATTGCCGGCTTTGCCACTTGGCGCGCCATTTTGTCGTAAATTCTCACAATAGAAGGAGTACAGCATGTCCAAGCAACTGTCCCCGCGGCCAACCGGCGCCTTTGTCGGCGCTTCCTGGCTGGCACTGGTCGTCGGCGCCATCACCTACATCTCCGGCCTGTGGAACGCACAGATGCAGCTGAACGAGAAAGGCTATTACTTCACCTTGCTGATGTACGGCCTGTTCGCCGCCGTCTCGCTGCAAAAATCGGTGCGCGACCGGCTCGAAGGCATCAAGGTCACCGGCATTTATTTCGGCCTGTGCTGGATGTCGCTGCTGTTGTCGGTCGCGCTGCTCGCCGTCGGCCTGGTCAACGCGACGCTGGCCGCCAGCGAAAAAGGCTTCTTCGCGATGGGCTTTTTGATGAGCCTGTTCGCCGCGGTGGCGGTGCAGAAGAACGTGCGCGACATCACGCTGGCCGACGAGAGCGACCGCGCAACCGGCTACGTCAAAGAGTAAAGCGCCGTCCGGCGCAGTGACTCCATGGCGCCGCGAGGCGCCATTTTCGTTTATGTTCATCATTTATGACTAGGCAATCCGGCCAGCTTGAAAACGCCGGGCACGTCCCAATCTGGTTAGCAACTGAAACCCATTCCCCAGGGAGCTAGACCATGCGCCAAGACAAAATGACCACCAAGCTGCAGGAAGCGCTCGCCGATGCGCAAAGCCTGGCGGTTGGCAGCGACAACCAATATATCGAGCCGGTCCACCTGCTCACCGCGCTGCTGAACCAGGACGACGGCGGCGCCCGCTCGCTGCTGCAGCGCTCGGGCGTGAACGTGGGCGGGCTGGCCAGCGCGCTGAAAAGCTCGATCGAGCGCCTGCCCAAGGTGTCGGGCACCGGCGGCGAGACCCAGGTCAGCCGCGAATTCATGAACGTGCTGAACCTGTCCGACAAGGAAGCCCAAAAGCGCGGCGACCAGTTCGTGTCGAGCGAAATGGTGCTGCTGGCGCTGGCCGACGACAAGTCCGATGCCGGCAAGCTGGCGCGCGAGCAGGGCTTGTCGCGCAAGGCGCTCGAGGCGGCCATCCTGGCGCTGCGCGGCGGCGAGGGCGTGCAGTCGGCCGACGCCGAAGGCCAGCGCGAGGCACTCAAGAAATACACGCTCGACCTGACCGAGCGCGCGCGCCAGGGCAAGCTCGATCCGGTGATCGGGCGCGACGACGAGATCCGGCGTGCGATCCAGGTGCTGCAGCGGCGCACCAAGAACAACCCGGTGCTGATCGGCGAGCCGGGCGTCGGCAAGACCGCCATCGTCGAAGGGCTGGCGCAGCGCATCATCAACAACGAGGTGCCCGATTCGCTCAAGGGCAAGCGCGTGCTGTCGCTCGACATGG
>JANYGW010000243.1 GCA_025359245.1 Massilia sp. | reverse complement strand
CGCCGGCGCCGGCGCGCCCTGGCGCGCGCGCGCCAGCGGCGCCAGGCGCACCAGCGCCAGGTGCAAATGGGGCAGCAGCAAGGCCAGGAAATACGCATGCCGCGGACCCGGGCGCATCGGCAGGCCGAACAGCGCAAACACGGTCGCGCCGCCGGCCACCGTGCCGCTGCCATGGAGCATCACGTTGTCAAAGCCGCAGCTGTCGAGCTCAGCGCGAAACGGCGCCAGCGCGCCCGCGCCGGCCGCGTCGCGCACGTCGGCGATGCAGGGCATGGCGCCGCTGGCGCTGCAATGGCGCGCCAGCCGCAGCGCCAGGCCGGTGTCGCGATCGCACAGCCGCGCCAGCGCCGCGTCGCCCTGCACGCTGCCGTGCAGCGCTTCGATGCGCTGCAGCGCGCCATCCGGATCGAATTGCATGCACACCATCAACTGGTGCGGCAACAGGGCTTGCAGCTGGCCCTGGGTCCACAGGAAAAACTGGCGCAGGTCGCCGACCTGCAGCGCCGACTCGATAATGCGCAGCAGGTATTCCTGCTCCAGTTTACTGAGGATGACCAGCTGGTTCACGCGCCCGATCCAAGTCAGGCCGCCGTGGCTTGCCAGCCCAGCTTGGCGCGCGCGTCCCAGGCCACGAAGCGGTAGCCGCTGCCGCGCACGGTTTCGATATGTTCCTGGTGGCCGGTGGCCTGCAGCGCGCTGCGCAGCCGGCCCACATGGGTGTCGACCGTGCGTTCGTCGAGGAACACATGGTTGCCCCATACCTGGTCGAGCAGCTGCGAACGGCTGTGCACGCGTTCCGGGTGGTGCATCAGGAAATTGAGCAGGCGAAATTCCACGCGGCCCAGCGCCAGCTGGTGGGCCCCGGCCGTGACCCGGTGCGTGCTCGGATCGAGGCGCAGCCCGGCCATCTGGATCGGCTCGGCGCGCCCACCGTCGTGCGCGCCTTGCGGGGCGCGCCGGCGCAGCAGCGCATGGATGCGGGCGATCATTTCGCGCGGACCGAACGGCTTGGTGATGTAGTCGTCGGCGCCCGATTCGAGCGCCATGATCTTGTCGTGTTCGCCGCAACGCTCGCTGACCATGATGATCGGCAGATCGCGCGTGCGCAGCTGGGCGCGCACGCGCCGGATCAGCGACACGCCGGACTGGCCCGGCAAGTCCCAGTCGAGCAGCAACAGGTCCGGCAGGCAGTCGTCCAGCACCAGCAGCGCGGATTCGGCGTCGGCACTGCTTTCGACGGCGTGACCGGCCCGGGTCAAGTTCAAACGGATCAGGTCTTGCACTGCAGCGTCGTTGTCGACGACAAGAATATGGGCTGGCATGTTGCGATCCTAGACGAATACTCACACAAAATTGCATACTAAATTGACTATGCATGAAGCCGCGAAGCCATGGCCAATACAATTTAGCTGGACGATTCAGACGTATCTCGACTAAATCAAGCCCGTCATTCTATGTGGAGCGGTGCAGGATGGGCTGCCGTGCGGGCCCGGGCGGATAAAAAAAAGACACATTTGTCGTTTCCGAACAAATGTGTCTGAGGCAACATCGGGCGCGCGGCCCGTGTGCGTTGTTTTTACAGCGTGCGCGAACGGCGCAGCGCCAGGCCGGCCAGTGCCAGCGCGCTCAGCATCAACAGCAGCTGGGACGGCTCCGGCACCACCGCCACCTCGGCCAGGTTGGCGTTGGCGTCGACGAACACACCGACGGCGTCGCCATTGAACGCCGGCACCAGGTCGAACTGGACGGCGATATCCCACATCTCGCTCATGGCCGCGTCGTACAGCACCACGGCAAAGCTGATGCCGGACGGGCTGTCCATGGTTTCATAGTCGCCGCTGAAGTTGATGTTGAAGCTCAGGTCGTCGCCCAGCACCACGGCCTGGGTCAGGTAGTTCGAGGCCCGGCTGTTGGTCATGAAAATACCATTGACCAGGTCGCCCTCGACGCTGCTGGAACGGTCGAACTCGTCGCTGAAGGCGCCGCTGAAGTTCCACATCTGGGCCAGCACGCTTGGGGCATCGGCGGTGCTGCCCATGCCGAAGTCGAGCAGGCCGCTCTCGCCCGAATAGGCCTGGGTGTGCAGGGTGACCAGGTAGGTAGGGCCGGCCAGCGCAGCGCCGCTGCAGATGACCAGGGCAGTTGCCAGCAGCGCCTTGCGGACCAGGGTGGTGAAATTGAACATGAGGTAGTTTCCTTAAACTTAGTAATTGCCGCGGAAGATCTTGTTGGTGTAGCTGAAATTGGTCCTGTTCGGGTTTGTGAACAGCACGCTGAACGTGACCTTGGCGCCGGCCGCGACCGATGCGTTGTTGACCGTCAGGTAGTACAGGCCGCCCATGGTGCCGGTGGCATTGTCGAGCGTGACGCCGGCGTTCAGGTCGGTGAACTGGACCTGGAACGGACCGGAAATCGCTGCGCCCGAGGTGTTGGTCAGGGTGATCGTGCCGCTCTTCTGGCCCGTCACGCGGTTGGTCAGCAGGCCCGAACGCTGGATCGCGAAGCTGGTGCTGATGTCGGCGATCGTGGCCGGCAGGTTCAGGCTGACCACCACCGGATCATGGTCGGAGGCGCGGTAGGCACTGTCGTCGATCAGCGCCACGGCAGCGGCGCTCTTGTTGTCGACGTTGTAGTCGGTCATGGCCGGCTCGTCGGCATTGTTATGCCATTCGGTCACGCCGGCGACCTGCGCATCGAGCGACGCGCTGGCAATGGCGTGATCGAGGTAGCTGGTTTCGCCGTTGAACACATACGAGTATGGCTGGGTCACCGGACGCACGAAGCGCTCGATTTCGTTGACCATGCCAGCCTGGGTCAGCACATTGATCGGGTCTTCGGCGCCGTTCGAATTCATGTCGCCGACCAGCAGCACGTCAGGGTCGCCCGCTGCGCTGGTGACCTGCGGCAGGAACACGCTGTACAGGCGGGTCGCCTGCTGGACCCGGCGCAGGTTGTTGCAACCCTGGCCGTCGCCCAGGTCGGCGTTGGCGCCGGTGCCGCAGCTGGCCTTGGCGAACAGGTGGTTGACCACGACCGAGAAGCGCGCGCCGTTGGCCGCCTTGAAGGTTTGCGCCATCGGCGGACGGGCGTTGACGGCATCGGCGTCCGACAGCGCGCCGCCCACCAGCGACACGCTGGCCGGCTTGTAGATCATCGCCACGCGGATCGCGTCGGTGCCGGTGGCCGGCGGCGCCGGCACGTAGGCGTAGGCCGGGAAGCCGACCCGGCCGTTCATTTGCTGGACCAGGTAGTCGAGCGTGATGTCGCCGTTGTTCTGCACTTCCATCAGGCCGAACACGTCGGCGTCGATGGCGACCAGTTCGCTGACCACTTTGGCGTTCTGGCGCGTGAATTCGGCGAGGTTGTCGGCGCCGCGGCAATTGGCGCTGCTGCTGATCGCGCCCAGCGCGCAGCCCTGGCCGGTGGCGCCGAAGACATCGGTGCCGTCGGTAAAGGTGGTGAAGTAATTGAGCACGTTGGCGCTGGCGACCTTGAGGTTGCCGGCCGCCGGCTGCGGCGCCGCGCTGCGCGGGTTGGTCGCCGAGAACAGCGGCGCGCTGCTGTACTGCAGCTTGTAGCCGACCCCGCCACCGTAGGTGTTGTAGTCGATCACGCCGGTCAGGCCGGACACCGTGTCGCCGGCCCGCACCACGCGGCTGCCGCCGTCGACATACGGCACCACCGTCGGCACCGTATTCAGGCTGTCGTCGAGCACCAGCACGTTGCGCGCATTGTCGGCCGCCATGGCGATCGCTTCGGCGCTGTTCGGACGGAAGCGGTTGGTTGGCGCTTCGCGGCGGCCAACGGCCAGCGTCAGTTCGCCGCGGTCGCCCAGGAAGAAGGTCTGGTTGACCGTCATGTCGTTGGTGATGTTGACCAGCATCGATTCGTAGCGCGCCAGGTCCAGGCTGCCATCGAACACGATGTTGGTCGCGGCCACGCTGTTGCCGCTGCTGAGGACCACGGTCGACGTCACGTCCTTCATCTGGGTCACGGTGCGCGGGGCGCCGCTTGGGCGGAACTCGGTGATGGTGCCGCGCACGCGGACCTGGTCGCCGACCGTGACCGGGCTGTTCGACAGCACGAACAGCGCGTCCGACGTGGCCGGGTCGCCGTCGCCGGTGGCGTCTTGCAGGAAGTAGCCATTGGCGACCGTGTGCGTGACCACGCCGACGGTGCTCATCACGGCATTGTTGAACGGGCTGGTGGCGCCCGAACCCTGAATCTGGGGAATGCTGGCACTGCCGGCGACGCTGACGTTGACGGTGCAGCTATCCTGCTGGGCCGCGTTGTTGGAGAAGCGCACCACGACCGGATAATTGCCGGGAACGAGAGACGCATCGGCCTGCAGGTTGACGCTGGCCACGCCGCCATTCGCGCCGGACGGGGTGAAGCCGGCCAGGCTGATGCCGGCCACGGAGGCGCTGGTGATGCTGACGCCGTCGACGATGCTGTCTTCGTCGGTGGCGCTGAGGGCTGCGATGCCGCCGGCGCCCTGCTCGACCGACAGGCTCGACGGGCAGGTCAGCACGATCGGCTTGGGCAGCACGGTGCAGGCATTGCGCGTCGAATCGCTGGTGCGCGGGGCTGGCGCGCCGGTGGCGAAATCGGTGGCGTTGTTATCGGTATCGGTGCAGCCGCCGCGGGCGCGGAACAGCGCCAGCGTGGCGCTCGGCGCCGGCGCGTTGGCGCCTTCAAAGCCGTTGGCGGTGCCGAAGCCGATCAGGTCGACGACGTTGGCGGTGGTCGGGGTCGCGCCGCTCAGTGTGACGCTGTCGCTGACCAGGGCGATCTTGCCGGTGGTGGCCGACGCGTTGAAGCCGGCTGCGGGAATGATGATCGGGGTCGGCAGCAAGGCGCCGACACCGCCGCCGCTCTGTTCCTGGATCAGGATGTACTGGCCCGGTTCGATGGTAAAGGTTGGCAGCACCGACTTGCCGCTCCAGGCAGCCGCGCTGGTGGCCGAACCATACTGGACGCTCCAGCCGGTGGCGGTCACGGCGGTGGTGCCGCGGTTGAAAATTTCGACGTAGTCGTTGCGCAGCACGCTGCCCACATTGCCGCCGGCGCCATAAATCTGGCTGATGACAAGGTTCGGCGACGCTGCCATGGCGGGGACGGATAGTCCTGCCAGCAGCGCGGCGAGCACGGTAAGCTTGCCAGGTGCATGGGTCGTAGCTACGAGCTTTTTCATCGAAAATCCTGAAGTGAATTGTTGGGAGGACGGTATTGCCATGCCGACCACGCAGACTGGCGCGCGGCCATGTCAAAAAGTATTGCGAAATAGCAAAATAGATATTAAATGTATCAAGTGACAATGTGATGACGATGCGTTAGTCCGAAAGGACCAATCCGGTATTGCCGTGACGCAATCGAAAAAGGAGAGCCGCGGCGTCCCCTTGTTGATTTGTGCTTGGTCCTTGCCAATACGGTCCGGTACAAGGTCTATGACGTGATGCTTTGAATGATCGATCGATAGTGCCGCCAAATATGGGACATATGAGAGCAGAGTCACGCCGTTTTCTCATCATGCGCAACACAGCTGGCCGATGACTGCGTGTTTGTGGCTGCACAATTCGCGGTTCCCGATATGTTTTTAACATGATCAGGTATGCGCAAGTTTGCGCACTTCTTGCCGGGAATCAAAATGGGGTCAACTATCAAAAAAATATTGTCACTCTCCGCAATGCTTTCCAGCTTTGCGTTGGTGGTTGGCGCAATCGACACCGCCGAAGTCAGGCATACGTACCGTGGACACACCAAAGGCAACGCTAATCCTGGACGGAAACCGCATCATAGGAAAAGCGAGTGCAGCAGGGACAGTGAGGTACATCTACGAAAAAGGTCTTCCGGTGCGCGCCATCCACTCGGACGGTACGTTCGCCACATACAAGTTCAGCAATGGAAAGATGGAAAGCATCACCTATTCCGATCATAGAAGAGATTGAATACTGTCGCGGCCGCTGGCCTCATTAACGCAAGGGGGTGGCCATGGAAACAGAGGAGAACTATCGAGCAATGTGGCGCTACGTGTTGAGCACGCAGTATCTTCAAGTCGCGCTCAATATGACGGCCCAGCGAATGGACGGCAAGAATCCGCAAGGCGATTCACCGATCTACGCGAGCCCGGATGTACAGTCGATGATCGCTGCCGCCTATTTTGGCGCGCCCCCCAGCATCAGCGACCGGCACCCCGACTACAGCGCAGCAATTCTATCCACGCGTAATCTACAACGAAAGTTTGACGACTTCCTTCGGGGCGACCACAGCGGTCTACCGGAGCGTATCGAGGAAACCCGCCACGCCCTCAAGGCGCTGTCCACGCTACTCGAATCGATGGGCGACCCGGCAGACCAAGTTGGGCTGTTGCGTAGTCTGGCTGAACGGGCCTAGTTTCCTGTCTGCCGTCAGAAGCCGCTCGAACGCGGCTTTTTTCGCGTGCACGGGTTTTCCGGCCGTTGGTTCATGCCGATCGGGATATACGCCGATTCGTTCTCGGACACAGGCTGAGCTTGTTTCGCAGAGAATTTCACCAGTCCCCGGCGAGATCATATTCACCAGGTAAACAAGGGCGGGTGCTCATTTTCGTCAAATAACACAGCAGAGCTTGCAGTGACGGTATCAAACACGAAGCGCGACGAACCATCCCGATACACCAGATGTTGATCATCCAGCCATCCGGTGATCGCTATCGTATCGATATTGCAACCCATATGGTAGCCCAGCGCGACCTTCTTGACAGCGCCCTTCTTGTCTACGACGTTGAGAAGATAGGACGTATCGGGTTGCTCTTTGTCCAAATAAGCGTTCCATCTTCCGCTGGGAGAAAATTGAGAATCATGATATTGGCTCGAGCGAGCCGAGGCGCCCCAAAATGTGCCGATTTCACGCCCTTTGCGCAAAAAAGTGGCGTCATAGCCGCCCTCGTCATGACGGCCAGATATTTCTTCAACGCGCTTGGCGGCGAGGTGATATGAATAATATTTATCCATAGCCCTATTTGAAAAATCGCTTATTGAAACCAACAACTCCTTGCCATCCTTCGACCACCACGCCGTTGGAACCGACAAGGTCACAGGGATGGGCAGTTGAACGGTCCAGCGCTGCAATTTCTTTGTGTCATATAGGTACACACCCGCCCATTGCCTGCTGTCGAAATTGAGGGCAATGGCCAGCATCTTGCCATCAGGGGAAAATTTGGGCTCGCCGGCGCCCCAGACAGGGTATTCAAGGACCAGCTTGTCAGTTCCGCTCCGCTGATCGTAAATCCAGTATTGCGTGGTCGTCTTGTCTTTCAATGGGCCGCTGTAACTGATCCAGCGTCCGTCGACGGACGACGATAGCGTCGGCTCTTTGTCGCTAAAACCATGATCCGAGACCGGAGTCCAATTTTTCTCGTTCAGGTCGAATTTGAAAAACCTGTTTGATCCATCAAACAAAAAGATCGGGGATTTGATGGCCATGGACGCGAGCGAGACCCTGGCAGTTCTTGCCTCCGTGTTCTTTTCTTCCTGGCCCGGCGGAATCGTCCCGCACGCAGCTGCATCGGCCGCCAAGGTCGCGAGGATCAACAAGAGAATGATGCGCGAGCGTCGTATCGGATTCATTGACATCATGGCCGGGAACGACGCTGCCATATCAGGCGCGCTGGTAGATGTCTTCGAAACGCACAATGTCGTCCTCGCCCAGGTAGCTGCCGGACTGCACCTCGATGATGTGCAGCGGCAGTTTGCCCGGGTTTTCCAGCCGGTGGTTCATGCCGATCGGGATGTACGTCGATTCGTTCTCGGACAACAGGCTGACCTTGTCGCCGCAGGTCACGCGCGCGGTGCCGCTGACCACGACCCAGTGCTCGGCGCGATGATGGTGCATCTGCAGCGACAGTTTTTCGCCCGGCTTGACCGTGATGCGCTTGACCTGGAACCGGTCGCCCGCGTCGATGCCCTCGTAATGGCCCCACGGACGGTATACCTTGGTATGGTGCAAATGCTCGGTGCGTTCGTTCAGCTTCAAATGGTCGACCACCTGCTTGACGCGCTGCACATGGTCCTTGTGCGCGATCAGCACCGCATCGTTGGTCTCGACCACGACCAGGTCCTGCACGCCGATCACGGCCACGATGCGGCTTTCGGCGCGCACCAGCGAATTGCTCACGCCGTCCAGATAGACGTCGCCGCGCTGCACATTGCCCTGCGCATCGCCCTGCTGCACCTGCCACAGCGCCGACCACGAGCCGACGTCGCTCCAGCCGATATCGGCCGGCACCACCACGGCGTCGGCGGTGCGCTCCATGACCGCGTAATCGATCGAGTCCGACGGGCAGGCGGCAAACGCGGCCTCGTCGAGCCGGCAGAAATCGAGGTCGGTGTAGCCGAGCCGCACGGCCGCTTCGGCCGCCACCGCGATGGCCGGCGCGAACTGCGCCAGTTCGGCCAGGTAGCGTTCGGCGCGGAACAGGAACATGCCGCTGTTCCAGTAGTAGCGGCCATCGTCGAGGAAGGCCTGGGCGGTCGCCTGGTCCGGCTTCTCGACGAAGCGCTCGACCCGGAAGCAGCTGTCGACGGCGGCGTCCGCGCCGCGCCGGATATAGCCGTAGCCGGTTTCCGGCGCCTGCGGCACGATCCCGAAGGTGGCCAGGGCCCCGCCCTCGACCAGCCTGGCGGCCTTGGCCACGGCGGCCGCGAAAGCCCCATTGTTGTCGATCACGTGATCGGCCGGCAACACCAGCATGACCGCATCGGGATCGATGTTGCGCAGATAGTGGGCGGCCGCCGCGACCGCCGGGGCGGTGTTGCGGCCCACGTGCTCGAGCAGGATGCCAAGCGGCTTGATGCCGATTTCGCGCAGCTGTTCAGCCACCAGGAACCGGTGCTCGTTGCCGCACACGACCAGCGGCGCCATCACTTCCGGCCAGCCGTTCACGCGCAGCACCGTCTCTTGCAACATCGTCTTGTCGGTCACCAGCGGCAGCAGCTGCTTGGGCATCACCGCGCGCGACAAGGGCCACAAGCGGGTGCCGGCGCCGCCGGACAGGATGACTGGGTAAATTTTCATGGCGCTGCTTTCGTCTTGTTATTTAGCTGGTTCACTGAGCGCCTCGGTACAACGCCGGCTCTGGCGCCGGTCGCGGGCATTCGCCCATTCGTTGTCCGCGTAGTCCGACACATGCTTCATTTCGCCGGCCCGGTCGACACTATAATCTTTGTAGACTATCATTTCATGCAAAGTTACATCGTGCAAGACCCGCGTGTATTCGAATAGCACGCTGCGCACGACTTTGGCGCCGGAACAGATATGGCTGCCGTGCCCGATCCAGCTCGGCCCGACGATGTGCACGCCCGGCTCGATCAGGACGCCCGAGCCGATGTAGACCGGCCCCTCGATGGTCGTGCCGTCCCAGTCGATGCGGGTATTGAGCCCAACCCAGACGCCGTCGACGATCTGGATTCCGGGTACGCCGAGCTGGCCGACTTCGCCCTGCAGCACGTGCTGCAGCACCTGCCAGTAGTCGGATACGGTGCCGATATCGATCCAGTTGAAGGCGCGCGCCTGGGCATAGAAGGGCAAGCCTTGCCGCGCCAGCAGCGGAAACAGGTCGGCGCCGATGTCGAAGACCTGGCCGGCCGGGATCAGGTCGATCACTTCGGGCTCGAAGATATAGATGCCGGTGCTGATGAAATTCGACTTGGCGCGGCTTTGCGCCGGCTTTTCCTGGAACTCGGTGATCCGTCCGTCGGCATCGGCCACCACCACGCCGTAGCTCGAGACCTTCTCCCACGGCACTTCGCGCGTGATCACGGTGGCCAGCGCGCCCTTGCGGCGGTGCTCGAACAGCGCCGACTTCAGGTCCAGGTCGATCAGCGCATCGCCGCACAGCACGATCGAGGTTTCATCGAAAAAGCCGCCGAACTGCTGGATCTTCTTCAGGCCGCCGGCCGAGCCGATCGGCTGCGGCACGACCTCGCCGTCGTCATTGGTATAGCCTTCGAACGAGTAGCCGATCTGGACCCCGAACTGGTGTCCTTCGCCGAAATACTCTTCGATTTTTTCGTGCAGGTAGCTGACGTTGACCATGATTTCGGTAACCCCGTAGCGGGCCAGGTGCTCGACCAGGTAAGCCATCACGGGCTTGCCCAGGATCGGTATCATGGGTTTGGGCAGATCGTAGGTCAGGGGACGAACGCGGGTGCCTTTGCCCGCTGCCAGTATCATCGCTTTCATGACGTTCCTCCTGCTCTATTTGGGCAAGCTTTGCCATCGCCAGGAATCGGCGCACATTTGCGCGATGTCGCGTTCCGCCTTCCAGCCCAGCTCCGATTGCGCCAGCGCGGGATCGGCATAGCAGGCGGCGATATCGCCGGGGCGGCGGGCCACGATCTGGAAAGGAATGGTTTTGCCGCTGGCGCGTTCGAACGCGCGCACCATTTCCAGAACACTATTGCCCCGTCCGGTGCCCAAATTGTACGTAACTACGCCCGGCCCTGTCGCCAGCTTGCTGAGCGTTTTGACGTGCCCAATGGCCAGGTCGACCACGTGGATGTAGTCGCGCAAGCCGGTGCCGTCCGGGGTCGGATAGTCGGCGCCGTACACCGACAGCTGCGCGCGCTGGCCGGCCGCGACCTGGGCCACGTAAGGCAGCAGGTTGTTCGGAATGCCGTTCGGCTCTTCGCCGATCAAGCCGCTTTGGTGGGCGCCGGCCGGGTTGAAATAGCGCAGCAAGGCGATCCGCCAGCCGGGGTCGGCCCGGAACAGGTCGCGCAGGATATCCTCGATGAACAGCTTGCTGCGGCCGTACGGATTGGTGGCCGACAGCGGGAAGTCTTCGCGGATCGGCACCGAGGCCGGGTCGCCGTAGACCGTGGCCGACGAGCTGAACACCAGCGTCTTGACTTGGTTCCGCTGCATGGCCTCGAACAGCGTGACGCTGCCGGCCACGTTGTTGTCGTAGTAGCGCAGCGGCTGTTCGACCGATTCGCCGACCGCCTTCAGGCCGGCGAAATGGATCACCGCGTCGAAGCCGTGCGCGCCAAAGGCGGCATCGAGCGCGCCGCGGTCGCGGATGTCCGCTTGTATGAACGGCAGGGCCTGGCCCGTGATGCGCGCGACCCGCTCCAGTACGCCAGTATGGCTGTTCGACAGATTGTCGAGCGCGACCGGCTGGTGGCCGGCCTGGACCAGCTCGACGCAGGTGTGCGAGCCGATGTAGCCAAGCCCGCCGGTGACGAGAATTTTCATGGGATGCTCGCTGTGAAAGGAATCTTACAGGCGCCACACGGCGATGCCGGCCGCAGCCAGCGCAGCGGCGTCGAAGCAGGCCTTGACGTCGATGAAGCAGCCGCCGTCGACCAGCTTGGCCTGGAAGTGTTCGACCGACAGCGCGCACAACTGATGGTGCGAGACCGCCGCCACGATGGCGTCGGCGCGCGGCAAGTCATCCCAGGCGACCAGCTGCACGCCATATTCGTGCAGCGCTTCCTGCGGGTCGGCGTACGGATCGTGGACGAACACCTCGACCCCGAACGACGTCAGTTCGTGGATCACGTCGGCCACCTTGGAGTTGCGCAGGTCGGCGCAGTTTTCCTTGAACGTCAGGCCCAGCACGTTGACGCGCGCGCCCTTGATGTGGCTGCCGGCGGCGATCATCTGCTTGATGGTGCTCTCGGCGATGAACTTGGCCATGCCGTCATTGATGCGGCGTCCGGCCAGGATCACTTGCGGATGGTAGCCCAGCATGCCGGCCTTGTGGGTCAGGTAATACGGGTCAACGCCGATGCAGTGCCCGCCCACCAGGCCGGGCCTGAACTTGAGGAAGTTCCACTTGGTGCCGGCCGCCTCCAGCACTTCCGAGGTGTCGATGCCGATCCTGTCGAAAATGATGGCCAGCTCGTTCATCAAGGCGATGTTCAGGTCGCGCTGGGTGTTTTCGATCACCTTGCACGCTTCGGCCGCCTTGATGCTCGAACAGCGGTGCACGCCCGGCACGACAATGGCTTCGTACATGGCGGCGACCTTTTCCAGCGTGGCCGGGGTGTCGCCGGCGACCACCTTGAGGATCGTGGTCAAGGTGTGCTCGCGGTCGCCCGGATTGATGCGCTCGGGCGAGTAGCCGACGAAAAAGTCGTCCTTCCACTTCATGCCGGATGCCTTTTCCAGCACCGGGATGCACACTTCTTCGGTCGCGCCCGGATACACGGTCGACTCGTACACCACCGTGGCGCCGCGCCGCATGAATTTGCCGACGAATTCACTGGCGCCGATCAGCGGGCCGAAGTCGGGATTGTGGGCCTGGTCGACCGGCGTGGGCACGGCCACGATGATCATGTCGACCTCGGCCAGGCGCGCAGGGTCGCTGGTGTATTGCGCGTGCACGGCCAGCGCCATCTGGGCATCCGACAGTTCGCGCGACGGGTCGACCCCGCGCATGCACGACGCGACCTTGGCGAGCGAGATGTCGAAACCAATGGTGGGACCATGCTTGCCGAATTCCACGACCAGGGGCAGCCCGACGTAGCCGAGCCCGATGACGCCGATTGTACTCATGTGCACAGTCCCAATGAAAGTGGTGGCCGGCCGCAGCCGGCTCTGGGGCAGTTCAGGCGAGCGCCAGCGCCAGCACGGCGACGATGCGCTCGGCGGCATGGCCATCCCACAGGTGTGGACGGCGGCCCTGCTTGCCCTCGCCGCGCAGCACCTTGCGCGCTTCGGCCACGATGCGCGCCGGATCGGTGCCGACCAGCACGTTCGAGCCTTCGTCGACCGTGACCGGACGCTCGGTCGATTCGCGGATCGTGATGCAGGGCACGCCCAGCGCCGTGGTTTCCTCCTGCAGGCCGCCGCTGTCGGTCAGTACGACGGTGGCATCCTTCCACAGGTTCAGGAAGGACATATACGCTTGCGGGCCGACCAGCGTGATGTTCGGACCGAGGTCGATGCCGAAGCTGGCCAGGTTGGCGCGGGTGCGCGGGTGCACCGGGAAAATCAGGGGCAGCTCGGCGGCAATTTCCTTGAGCGCGCCGGCCAGCCTGGTCATCATCGCGGCATTGTCGACATTGCTCGGCCGGTGCAGCGTGATGACGCCGTAGCGCTCGCCCAGTTCGGCGCGCGCGGCCTTGAAGGCGCTGGTCTCGTAGCCCGAGGTGTCGGCCGTGGCCAGCTTGTCGGCCTGGAACAGCACATTGTCGACCATCACGTGGCCGACATAATGGACCGCCGCGTCCGGCTTGCCTTCGCGCTTGAGGTGCTCGAGCGCCGACGGTTCGGTCACGAAAAACCAGTCGCTGATGCTGTCGGTGACGAGGCGGTTGATTTCCTCGGGCATGGTCATGTCGCCGCTGCGCAGGCCGGCTTCGACGTGGGCCACCGGAATGTTCAGTTTCTTCGCTGCGATCGAGCAGGCCAGCGTCGAATTGACGTCGCCCACCACCAGCACCGCGGCGGGCCGCTCGGCGATGCACAACTGCTCGAAGGCGACCATGATCTTGGCGGTCTGCTCGCCATGGCTGCCGCCGCCGGCCCCCATGAAGATATCCGGCTGGGGAATGCCGAGCTCCTCGAAGAAGACCTCGTTCATGTCGCGGTCATAATGCTGGCCGGTATGGATGATTTTGAAGGACAGCGCATCCTGGCTCTGCAGGGCGCGGACAATCGGCGCGATCTTCATGAAATTCGGTCGGGCGCCGGCGACGAGATAGATCAGGGGCATGGTCATCCAAAATTTATCAAAACACAATTATAGCCAGAAAGTGCGCGCCGTAGCCTATCGCGGATGGCTTCATGTGTCGTCGTTGTAATTATCGAAAGCATCGACGATGCGGCGCGCGGCCCGGCCATCGCCGTACGCATGGCCGGGCCGGCCGCTGCCCGCGCCGCCGTCGAGCAAGGCGGCGACCGCGCCGACGATGCGCGCACGGTGCGGGCCGGCCAGCTGCAGCATGGCGCCGCCCTGCCCTGCGCTGCGCTCGCTCAGGTCGCGCAGCAGCACCACCGGCTTGCCCAGGCTGGCCGCCTCTTCCTGCACGCCGCCGGAATCGGTCAGCACCGCCGCGGCGCTGCCCAGCAACAGCACGAACGACAGGTAGCCGAGCGGCGGGCACAGCACCAGGTTATCGGCCGTCAAAGTCGCCAGCCGGCGCGCGACCACGCGCCGCAAGGCCGGATGCGGATGGACCGGGAACAGGAAGTCGACCCCGGCATGGCGCGCGCACAGTTCGCCGACCGCCGCGCAAATCGCATCGATGCCGGCGCCGAAGCTTTCGCGGCGCTGGGCCGTCACCAGCACCAGCGGACGGCACGGCGCGATGAAGCGCTGCAGGCCATGTTCGGCCAGCGCGGCGCCGGCCTGGGCCTGGCAGGCCGGGTCCAGCCGCAGCCGTTCGCGCACCAGGCACAGCGCATCGATGCCGGTGTTGCCGGTGACGACGATGTGCGCGGGGCGCACGCCTTCGCGCAACAGGTTGGCGCGCGCCGGCGCGTCCGGCGCCAGGTGCAGGCTGGCGATGGCGGCCACCAGCTTGCGGTTCACTTCTTCGGGAAAGGGCTGGCGCGGGTCGCCCGTGCGCAGGCCCGCTTCCACATGGGCGACGCGCACGCCGGCATGGAAGGCGGCCAGCGCGGCGGCGAAGGCGCTGCTGGAATCGCCCTGCACCACCGCCCACAGCGGACGCACGGCGGCCAGCACCGGCGCCAGGCCAGCCAGCGCGCCGATGGTGACGCTGCCCAGCGACTGGCCCGGCGTCATCAGGTCGAGGTCGACATCGGGGCGGATGCCGAACAGCTCGAGCACATTGTCGAGCAGCTCGCGGTGCTGGGCCGTGACGCACACGCGCACCGTGTAGCCGCCGTGCGCGCGCGCGGCCAGCACCAGCGGGGCCAGCTTGATCGCCTCGGGACGGGTGCCGAAAATGAACAGCAGGGTGCGCGGCGCCGGCATGTCAGCGCGGCGCGGTCAAGTGAACTCCAGCAGCACCGCGCCGACCACGCTGGCGCCGGCCTGGGCCAGCTGGGCGGCCAGTGCGTGCAGCGCGTCAAGGCGGGTATTGTTCTTGCGGGCCACCAGCAGCGCGCCGCCGCTGCGGGCCGCCACGATCAGCGCATCGCCCCCGCTGGCGCTGGCGGCAACGTCGTACAGCGTGACGGCGTAGCGCGCCGCCATCGCCGCGTTGAAGGCCGTAAAACCGGGCCGGGCCAGCAGCTCTTGCGGATTGGGCGGCAAGGTGCCGGCGCCGAGCAGCGCCAGCTCGGCGAACGGCGCCAGCGGCGCGATCAGCTCGAGGCCGGCGCGCCCGGCCAGGATGTCCGACAAGCCCTGGCCGGCGCCGGCATTGAACAGCAGTTGCTGCGACGGGCGGCGCAAATTGGCGTCGACCAGCAGCGTCGCTTCGCCCAGCTGGGCAAACACCTCCGCCAGGTTGGCCGCGAACAGGCTGGCGCCGTCGCCATCGTCGAGCCCGACGATGGCCAGCGCCCGGTGGCCGCGCCCGAACCAGTGCAGCATCAGCTGGCTGCGCACCGCGCGCAGCACTTCGGCCTGCGGGCTGAAAGGCGCGTAAGCGGCGACCAGGTCGGCCGAGAACTTGCCTTCGCCGGGCTGCAGATACGGATAGTCGAACTGGCATGCCAGCGCCTGCCGGATCGCGGCCTCGTCGACCAGGCCCAGGCGCCGCGCCGCCTCGCCGAAGCGGATGTCCAGCTGCTGCTGCAGGCGCAGCACGCGCGCGGCATCGGCGGCACTGAGCTTGCCCGCTGCGATCAGCAGCGCGCCGATGCTGGCGGCGGCGTCGTGGCACGGTGCGGTGTCGGGCATGGTCGTCTCCGGATATCAACCGTGGCGCGCGCGGCGCGATGCTTTCCAGCCGATCACGCCGAACACCGGCACCCGCAGCAGCGCGGCGATGTCGGCGGCCGCGCGCACACGGCGGTCCAGCGCTTCGGCCAGCAGCGCCAGGCCCAGGCCCAGCACGCTGCCCAGCAGCAGCGCCCACAGCGTGGCCGGCAGCACGGGCGCGGCGGCAGCGCGCAGCGGCGCCACGGCCGGCGTCAACAGCAGCACGCCGGCCTGTCCGCTCGCGCCCTCGGTGCGGCTAGTGGCGAAGCGCTGCGCCGCGGCATCGAAGGCGCGCTGCGCGCCGGCGACATCCTGGTCCAGCACGCCGAGCTCGTCGCGTACACGCTGCACTGCGAGCAGCCGGGCTTCCTGCGCCGCCAGCGCCGTGCGCGCCGCCGCTTCGCGCTGCTGCAGGATCAGCGCATGGCTGCCGAGGCGATCCGCGCTCCAGCGCGCCTGGCTGCCCAGCAAGGCGTTGATCCGGCCCGCCTCGGCGCGCGCGCTCAGGTAGCGCGGGTGCTTGCGCCCAAGCCGCCCGCCGACCCTCGCCAGGCGCGCCTCGGCGCCGGCCAGCTGCAGCCGGAGCTGCCGCATCACGGGACTGGCCTCGGGCGCAATGCCGCCGCGCGCCAGGTCGCGGCGCGCGGCCGCGTCCTGCGCCTGGCGCTGCGCCGCCGCCAGCTGGGCCGACAGCGCTTGCAGGCGGGCCGTTTCGATCTCGAGCTGCGGCGCCAGGCTGGCGACCCCGCTCTGCTGCCGGTACGCAGCCAGGCGGCGCTGGGCCTGGGCCAGGTTGTCGCGCAAGGACAAGCTCTGTGCGCCGAAGGAGGCCAGCGCCTTGTTCAGCGGCCCGGCGATCAGTTCATTGCTCAGCTGCTGGTACTGCCTGGCAAACGCATTGGCGATGGTGGCCGCCGAGCCCGGGTCGCCCCAGCTGAAGCTGATTTCGAGCACGCTGCCGGCGCGCGAAGGCAGCACGTCGAGATGGCGCAGCAGCAGTGCGGCCAGCCATGCGCGCGCGCCGCCACCGGCGTCGGCGGCAGCGCGGTAACGCTGTGCCAGCGCGGCATTGTGGACGAGGTCAAGCTGGTCCACCACGCGCGCGGCCACGTTCCGGCTGCTGATCAGTTCGACCTGGGTGGCGCTGTAGCCCGGCGGCGGCTGGCGCGGCAGGCCGTTGCCGGCCGCCGCGTCCTGGCCCTGGTAATTGAGCAGGACCGCGGCGCTGGCCGTGTAGCTCCGGGGCCGCAGTGCGCCCACCAGCAAGGTCAGTGCGACCGTCATGACCATCACGGCCAGCATGATGCGGCGGCGCGCGAACAGGATCAGCGGCAAGCGGGACAGCATCATGGGCGAACCTCGCGGTGGCGGCATGGAATTTTTTGCAAGATTAATTAAGACGCAAGCTCAGTCGAAATTATCACACACGTCAAAATTCTGCGCGTCAGCGCTGGCAGTGAATTCCGCGCTGCATGACGAGCGCTACCAGTAGCTCCAGCTGCCGGAATGCACAATCCACAAGCCCAGCACGCCATTGGTGACGCCGTGCGCCAGGATCGGCGTCCACAGCGACTTCTGACGCATGTACAGCAGGCTGTAGGCCAGGCCGGCCACGATCCCGGCCAGCCACTGATTGTGCTCGAAGCCGAACAGCAGCGCCGCGATGGCGACGCTTTGCAGCCGGACCCGGCCCGGATCGACCGTCTCGAAATCGAGCGCGTCGAGCCAGCGCATCAGGAAGGAACGCCAGAACAGCTCCTCCATGACCGGCACCACCAGCGCCGCGCCGCCGATGCGTACCGCCACCATCAGCCAGTCGACCTGCCCTGCCGTGCGCGGATCGAAGCCGGCCGGCGTGCCGACCACCATCCAGCCCGCGCCCAGGCCGATCCACAGCACGAACACGATAACGCCGGCCGCCACGGCAAGCGCCGTCCACAAGGCACTGACGCGCCAGCGGTGCAGTTCGGTGTAGTGGCGCCAGCAGACCAGCAGGGTCGCGAGCACGGCCGCGATCTTGACCGCATACAGCCAGCGCAAATGCTGCGCCGGCACGCCGAAGCGGCCGAGCAGATCGACCACGACGATGAACAACAGATAGACCAGGAAAGGCAGGATGCGCACCCATGCTGCACGGTTGAGCATGGGCGGCTGGGCGGTGACGGACGACGTTTGGCGATCGGACATGGCGCTCCAAGACGGGGCCCGCGGCCCGGTGCTGATTCAGACGATGATTAAGCCTTGCTGCGCGCTTCGATCAGTTCCCACTTTTCCAGCGCATCGATCAGCTGCCCGTCGATTTCGGCAAAGCGCGCGTTGATGCGCTTGGCGTCGGCCGGATTGGTCTTGTAGAAATCGGGCGCATTGAGCTGGGCCGTGATGGCCGACTGTTCGTCTTCCAGGCTGGCGATCAGCAGGGGCAGTTTTTCCAGCTCCTGCTGTTCCTTGTAGCTCAGCTTGACCTTCTTGCCGGCGGCGGCGACAGGCGCCGCCGCGACTGGCTTGGCGGCCGGCTTGGCCGCGACCGGGGCCTGCGCCTTGACGCGTTCCCAGTCGGTATAGCCGCCCACGTATTCGCGCCACAGGCCGTCGCCTTCGGCCACGATGCACTGGGTGACGACGTTGTCGAGGAAGGTACGGTCGTGGCTGACCAGGAACACGGTGCCGGTATAGTCTTCCAGCAGCTCTTCGAGCAGCTCGAGCGTATCGATATCGAGGTCGTTGGTCGGCTCATCGAGCACCAGGCAGTTGGCCGGCTTGGCGAACAAACGCGCCAGCAGCAGGCGGTTGCGCTCGCCGCCGGACAGCGACTTGACGGGCGAACGCGCGCGTTCCGGCGCGAACAGGAAGTCGTTCAGGTAGCTCATCACGTGCTTCTTGGTGCCGTTGATCTCGACCCAGTCGCTGCCCGGCGCGATGGTGTCCATCAGGCTGGCGTTTTCGTCGAGCTGGGCGCGCATCTGGTCGAAGTACGCGACCTGCAGCTTGGTGCCCAGCTTGGCCTTGCCGGCGTCGGGCGTCTCTTCGCCCAGGATCATCTTGAGCAGGGTGGTCTTGCCGGCGCCGTTCGAACCGATCAGGCCGACCTTGTCGCCGCGCAGGATGGTGGCGGTGAAGTCCTTGACGATGACCTTGTCGCCGTAGCTCTTCGAGATGTTCTCGAGGTCGGCCACGATCTTGCCGGAGCGGTCGCCCGCGGTGACGGTCAGGTTGACCTGGCCCTGCTGGTCGCGGCGCACGGCGCGCTGCACGCGCAAGGCTTCGAGGCGGCGCACGCGGCCTTCGTCGCGCACGCGGCGCGCCTTGACGCCCTTGCGGATCCAGACTTCTTCCTGCGCCAGGAATTTGTCGAACTTGGCCGCTTCGACTTCTTCGATTTCCAGCTGTTCGCTCTTGCGCGTCTGGTAGGCCGAGAAATTGCCCGGGTAGGACAGCAGCTTGCCGCGATCAAGTTCGATGATGCGGGTGGCCACGTTGTCGAGGAAGGAGCGATCGTGGGTGATGAACAGCACCGAACCCTTGAAGTCGCGCAGCAGGCTTTCGAGCCACATGATGGAACGGAAGTCGAGGTGGTTGGTCGGCTCGTCGAGCAGCAGCACGTCGGGCGCGGACACCAGCGCCACGGCCAGTGCGACGCGCTTTTGCATACCGCCGGACAGGGTCCCCATCAGCATGTCGCCGGTCAGGCTCAAGCGGTCGAGCGTGGTGTCGACCTTGTTCTGCATGCTCCAGCCGTCGCAGGCGTCGAGCTTGACCTGCAGGTCGTGCATGCGGTCCATCAGCGCGTCGTCGTCGCCCTGGCCGAACTGGCCGGTCAGCTCTTCGTACTCGGCCAGCCAGCCGGCCTGCTCGCCCATGCCGGCGGCGACCGCGTCGAACACGGACATCACCTTGTCGAAGGTCGGCTCCTGTTCGACGTAGGCGATTTTCAGGCCCTGCTGCTGGACCAGCAAGCCATCGTCGAGCTTGAACATGCCCGAAATGACTTTCAGCAGCGAGGACTTGCCGGTGCCGTTACGCCCGATCAGGCCGACGCGCTCCGTGGTTTCGAGGGAAAATTCTGCGTGATCGAGCAGCGCGACGTGGCCGAACGCGAGTTGCGCCGACGAGAGAGAGATGACAGCCATAGTGATTTCAGAGTGCGCGGCCCGTAAATTGCGGCCAAATTGAGGAAAGAACGCAGTATTGTACAGATAGAAGCGCGTGAGCCGCTATTTTACTCCCGGTCCTCGGCTATAATTGCGCTCGATTCACGACACCGGCCCGTCCAGGCGGGCGTCGATCGCCGAATCGAAGCGTCCTCTCCGTAGCACAATGGATAGTGCACATGCCTCCTAAGCGTGGGATACAAGTTCGATTCTTGTCGGAGGGACCAGTCATGAAACTCATACTACCCACTTTCCTGTCAATATTGCTGACTGCCCTCGTGCTAGCTTGCCATGCATCTGCGCAGGTAGAAAAGCCTGCGCCCGCGCGCGGCGCTGCCGCCGATACCAATCACAGCACGTGCGTTCCATTCGTGTGCCAGGAACAGAATCCATCCCGCTGCACGATGGATATCTACGCGCTGGAAGGACACAAGATTCACGTAACTGAGGCCAGCGCCAAGAATGGCTATGCGTACCAGCAACAGCTGGTTGCGCAGTATTTGGTTATTGGAAAAGTCTACACGGTCGAGAGGACATTCGTGTCGAGTTCCAGCACGTCAGTCTTGCTGAAGGAATTCCCGAAAACGTCGTTTAACAGCGTCAATCTGGTGGATGTTTGTGTCCAGTCCGCCAATGACAGGAAAAAACATCCTGATTGGGATAGGTACCCGGGCGCGCACATCTGAGGCTGGCCCGAATCGGTTTTTGCGGGCAACGCGCTTTATCGGATCGGATGTCGCTTGCGCCAGAAGACATTCATCTCATCCCGCGCTTTACCATTGCTGGCGAAATGCGACGGCTTCGGGCCGCAGAATACTAATTTTCGGCGGTCAATTCGCAGCGCAGTTCCAGAACCGTGAACTCGGTTCCCATCCACGCATTGAGAACGGCCTCGACCTCAGCCATCGATGCGGCCGCCACTCCAAGCCTGCGCTCCGATTGCCACGCGTCAGGCAAAGTATTCTCGTCGTGCGTGTGGGGCGCGCCTTCGCTGCATGCCTTGCAAAGGATTCGGACATTCTCGGTCCAGTCCTCAACAGCCACACCGGCTTCATCAAACGCATCGATCAGGGCATCGACGACTTCAGGTGAAGGCGCGTCGATCAGCAATTGGAATGTGCCGAGACGGGAACGCTCAAATAATTCGAGGACATTGAAGACCGGGCATTCGCGCTCGCCCCGCATTCGGTAACCGACCGCCGCACCATCGTGCAAGACCACGTCGCCGCAGCGAAATCCGGACTCGGGAAAGGGAATATTTTCTATTCTCGCGCGCACGGGATCTATACGACGTGCCCAGACCACTTCGGCATCGCCGTCAGGATGGAGCCTGACAGGAGTTTGGCCATAATTGCCATTGATGGGACCAAGTTCCTCGTCGAGCGTGATGCCCTCATCGCGCCACATCCGGCGCGCAGTGGTCCAATCGTGCAAGGCAGTTGCCGCGATCGCCAGGTTCCAGCGCGCCGCCTGGTCGTCAGGCGCCAAGCCATACGCCATATAGTTAGATTCGAACGAACGCAGCCACTCACTACGATATTTATAGATCAAACCAAGGTTGTAATGGCTCTCGGACTTGGCGAGATCGGCTTGAATGGCTTCCCTGTATTTGGCGATTGCATCGTCGGTGCTTCCGGCTGCATCCAAGGCCATCGCCATGGCATGCAATTTTTCCGCGCGCCGTTTTCCAAATCCGAATATTTTTAGCATCGGCCAGTATGACGGGTGCCTGCCAATTTGGCAATTAGACAGGCGCGCAGATGATGTCCGTGCTGTCGCCCAGCTTCAATGCGGCAGCTTCGCTTTGGCAAACTTCTTCCACGTTTTTGGCACGTCCCCCGCCTGCCGGTCGGCGCAGGCGGCAAGAAAGCCGCGCACCAGGGCCGCGCCTTCGCGCACCTCATCGTTGCCGGCGCTGGCGTCATCGAGCAGGCGCTGCGCCACGGCGGCGTCGTTCAGCCACCCGAGCTGGTCCTGCAAGCGCGCCAGCGCCGCGAGGTAGGGACGCATGCGTCTGGCGCGATACAGCGACGCGAAGAACTCGGCGGCGTAGCGGGTGCGCTTGGCGGCGATCCGGACCCGGTGCCGGCGCGCCGGGTCGGCCCCCTTGAGTTTGCGCCCGCGCCTCTGCAGGCGCTGCTGCTCCTGTGCGAGGATGGCGGCGCCAAAAACAGTCACGCGTACCTTGAGCTGCGCCTTGCCCCGGGCGGTGATGTCGTCGCGCCAGCCGCGCTGGGCGATCCACTGTTCCAGCGCGCTGAGCAGCCGGCCGAAACGGGCCGACGACACCGCCGCGCCGGCGTGGCCAATCAAGGTTTCGCTGGTCTCGCGCGCGGCAACGCGGAGCTTGTCCAGCTCGGCATGGCCGGGCATGGCGCCGACCACGCGCGGCAGGGTCGCTTCGATGAACACGTCCCAGTCGCGCGCCGGCCCCAGCTGATCCATCAGCCAGCCGACATCGTCCTTGATGGCGGGCGGCGCCTGCAGCAGGTCGCCGAACAGCGCAAACGCGGCCGACAGGCGGCGCAGGCCGACCCGCATCTGGTGCAGGCTTTCGGAGTCGTGGTAGCGCGCCACGCCAGCCTCGTTGCCGTGGACCTGGTCGATGCAGCTGCGCACGATGGCCTGGAAGGCCTGCTCGACATTCATGCGTTTGGACAGCGCCAGCGGCGCGGCCTTGACCGCCGCCGGTGATGTCGGGAATCGCACTGCCGTATCCATCCGCGTTTTCCTCCTTGCCCATATTGTGGACGCGGATGCGGGCCCTCGCCGTTCGTTACGGCTGCTTAAGTGTTCTGCTGGCGCGCCCGCAAGGCGTCGGCCCGGGCGATGCTGTCCGGCCGCCACCAGTACTTGCTGCGCTGGTAGTACTCGGGCACGGCAGGCACGTCCGGCGGCAGGATGACCCAGGGCTGCTTGGTCGAGGTATAGATGTGGATGTCGGGCGGCAGCAGGTCCGGGTTGTCGAGCGTGCCGACGCGCACGAAACGCAGCGCCGGGCCGGCGCCGGCGTAGTTGCTCCACACCGCGGTGCGGCACACCGGACAACGCGCGATTTTCTGGCCGGCGCCGCTGGCCGACGGCGTGTCGACGATCTCCGGTTCGAGGCCCAGGTGGATGACGCGATCCGCCTCGATCAGCGCATTCAGCGCGAACGAGGCGCCGCTGGCGCGCTGGCACCAGCGGCAGTGGCAACAATGCACGATCAGCGGGGCCGAGGTGATCTGGTAACGGACCTGGCGGCAGTCGCAGCCGCCCTGCAATGGGTAGTTGGAAGCTGCGCTCATCGCCAGTCCTATCGCTTAGAATTTTTTGAAGGAACAACAAGCTGCCCAGGCGGCACTGACGAATCTTGTTGCACAGCCGGCGCGTTCGAGTAATTGCTCGGCAACCTTTTCATCACCGCATTGAACAGCGAGATATTTACTGCAAGAACTCCGATGGTCAGTGAAATGACGACGCCCATCGTCCACCTCATGGAGTCATTAATTGCTTTGAACAAGTCTGCGCGCAACTTTTCCGCTTCGCCGCGAAGCGTCTCAAACCCGACCCGAACTTCCGCCCGCCAGGCCTCGAGATCGTTTTTCGTTGCCAGCGTCGGCAAGATCGTATCGAAGCGCGTTTCGAGCACTGTCAGTCGCCTGTCCATCTCACTATCATAGGGCGGCTCGCCGCCTCCTGCAACGTTCGAAACCGCGTTCATGCTCACCAGGCAGTCTCCGGTGGCTGCAGTCAGTCGGCCGCGCCACCAGTTTACGCGGGCACGATGGCGGTAACCTCGATTTCCACGCGCGCCCTGTCTTCGATCAAGCCTGCCACTTGCACTGCAGTCATGGCCGGAAAATGGCGTCCGATCACGTCGCGATAGGCCTGGCCCACCTCCTTCGACGCGGCCAGGTATTCCTTCTTGTCGATCACGTACCAGGTCATGCGCACGATATGTTCGGGCTTGGCATCGGCCTCGGCCAGCACGTCGACGACGTTTTGCAGCGCCTGGCGCACCTGGCCGGCGAAGTCGTCGGTGTGGAATGCGCACTGGCCATCCCAGCCGATCATGCCGCTCACGTGCACGCTGCGCCCGCTGGCCGCTATGCCATTTGAATAGCCGCGTGCGCGGGCCCACCCCGGTGGTTGAAGGAAGTCCATGGTCAGCCTTTCTGTGGTGCCGGCGCCGCGTCGCGCAGCAGTTCGCGCGCGATGATCAGCTGTTGTACTTCGGTCGCGCCTTCGTAGATGCGCAGCGCGCGGATCTCGCGGTACAGGCGCTCGACCGGATGCTCGCTGACCACGCCCAGGCCGCCGAACATCTGCACCGCCGCGTCGATCACCTTCTGCGCCGTTTCGGTCGCCGTCATCTTGGCCATCGCCGCTTCCTTGGTGACCTTGCGGCCCTGGTCGCGCTGCCAGGCGGCGCGGTAGGTCAGCAAGGCCGCGGCGTCGATCCCGGTCGCCATCTCGGCCAGCTTGGCCTGCGTCAGCTGGAAGTCGGCCAGCGTCTGGCCGAACATCTTGCGGGTCGATGCATGCGCAATCGCCTCGTCGAAGGCGCGCCGCGCAAAACCCAGCGCCGCCGCCGCCACCGAGGTGCGGAACACATCGAGCGTGGCCATCGCCACCTTGAAGCCCTGCCCAGCCTCGCCCAGCCGCTTGCCAACCGGGACGCGGCAATCGCGGAATGCGAGCCGCGCCAGCGGGTGCGGGGCGATCACGTCGATTCGCTCGGCGATCTCCAGGCCCGGCGTATCGGCATCGACAATAAAGGCGCTGATGCCGCGCGCGCCGGGCGACTCGCCCGTACGTGCAAACACCACATAGAAATCGGCGATGCCGCCGTTCGAGATCCAGGTTTTTTCGCCATTCAGCAAATAGCTGTCGCCGTCCAATACGGCGCCGCACTGCATCGCCGCGACATCGGACCCAGCCTGTGGCTCGGACAGCGCAAAGGCGGCAATCGCTTCGCCACGCGCCACGCGCGGCAGGTAGTCTTCCTTGTTCGCGGCGCTGCCGAACAGCGAAATCGCGCCCGAGCCCAGGCCCTGCATCGCAAACGCGAAGTCGGCCAGGCCGTTATGCCGCGCCAGCGTTTCGCGGATCAGGCAGATGGCGCGGGTGTCGATCGCGCCGCTGTCCTTGCCCACAGCGTGGTGCAGCCAGCCGCCATCGCCCAGCTGGCGCACCAGCTTGCGACAGGCGGCGTCGACGTCGCGGTCGTGGGCGCCGGCCATGTGCTGCGCGGCCCAGGCATCGAGCGATTGTTCGAGCGCGGCGTGCTGCGGCGTGAAAAACGGCCAGTCAAGATAGCTTTTATCGGCCATGTCAGTCGCCTTCGAATTCAGGTTTTTGTTTGGCCACGAAGGCATGGTAGGCGCGGTGGAAGTCGTTGGTCGCCATGCAGATCGCCTGCGCCTGCGCTTCGGCTTCGATGGCTTCGTCGACGCCCATGTTCCATTCCTGCTGCAGCATTTTCTTGGTCATGCCGTGCGCGAACGTGGGGCCGTCGGCCAGCGCACGCGCCATGGCCTGGGCGTCGGCCAGCAACGCGTCCGGTTCGCTGATGCTGTTGAAGAAGCCCCAGCGTTCCGCTTCCACGCCCGACATCGAGCGGCCCGTGTACAGCAGTTCGGCGGCCCTGCCCTGCCCGATCACGCGCGGCAGCAGCGCGCAGGCGCCCATGTCGCAACCTGCAAGGCCGACCCGGGTAAACAGGAAAGCGGTCTTGCTGCGCGCGGTGCCCATGCGCAGGTCCGACGACAGCGCCAGGATCGCGCCGGCGCCGGCGCAGATGCCGTCGACCGCCGCGATCAGCGGCTGCGGACAGGCGCGCATGGCCTTGACCAGGTCGCCCGTCATGCGGGTGAACGCGAGCAGGCCGGGCATGTCCAGCTTGGTCAGCGGGCCGATGATGTCGTGCACGTCGCCGCCGGAGCAGAAGTTCTCGCCGGCGCCGGTGATGACCACCGCTTTCACATCGTCGGCATAGGCCAGCGCGCGGAACAGGTCGCGCAGTTCGGCGTACGAGTCGAAGGTGAGCGGGTTCTTGCGCTCGGGACGGTTCAAGGTCAGCGTGGCGACGCCGTTCTCGACTTCGAAATTGAAATGACTGGCCTGGTACAGCGCCAGCAGATTGCGGTTGCCGGGAAGCTGCTGCGGCTGGCCTGGTAGATAGCGCATGTGATGTCCTTATTCTTTCTTCTCGTCCGGCGTATTGAGGTGCTGCTTCATTTGCGACAACAGCGCGATCAGCTGGGCCTTGTCGTCGGACGACATGTCCTGCAGCAGTTCGGCGATCCAGCCTTCGTGCACGCTGGCCATGTCGGCGAAGGCGCGCCGCCCGGCCGCGGTCAGCTTGACCGTGTAGACGCGCCGGTCCTTCGCATCGGGCATGCGCAGCACCAGCTTTTCCTGCTCCAGCTGGTCGGTGATGCCGGTGATGTTACCGCCGGTGACCATCATGCGCTTGGACAGCTCGCCCATGCGCAGGCCATCCGGGTGGCGCTCGAGCTGCGCCATCAGGTCGAAGCGCGGCAAGGTGATGTCGAACGTGGCGCGCATGCGGCTGCGGATCTCGTTCTCGATGCGCACCGTGCACGCGAGCATGCGCAGCCACAGCTTGAGCGACTGATGATGGTCCTGGGTCAGCCGGCTGGACAGGTCCAGCACCGCTTCGTTGTTGTCGTCTGCTGATTCTTGCATCGTGTTCCTCACATGACTTCGCCGCCGGCGACCGCCAGGGCTTGTCCATTCATGGCGCCGGACTGCGGCATGCACAGCCACAGCACGGCGTTCGCTACTTCTGCGGTCTGCACCAGGCGCTGCTGCGGATTGCCGGCCGCCAGTTCGGCCAGCGCTTCGGCTTCGCTGCGCCCCGTCCGGGCCACGATGTTGGCCACCGCATCTTTGACGATGTCGGTGTCGGTAAAGCCGGGGCAGACCGCGTTGACCGTCACGCCCCTGGTCGCCACTTCCAGCGCCAGCGCGCGCGTCATGCCGATCACGCCGTGCTTGGCGGCGCAGTAGGCGGCCACGTAGCGGTAGCCGGCCAGGCCGGCCGTGGATGCGACATTGACGATCCGCCCCCAGCCCTGTTCCAGCATCGCCGGCAGCGCGGCCTGGGTGCAGTAAAAGGTGCCGGACAGGTTCACGTCCAGCATGCGCTGCCACAGCGCTTCATCGGTCTTGCCGAACGAGGCCGAACCGGCCTGGCCCGCATTGTTGACCAGGATATCGACCGGACCGGCCTGGGCAAAGGCCGCGCGCACCGATGCGCTGTCCGCCACGTCCATCTGCACGAAGCCGGCGCCCATCTGCTGCGCCGCTGCCGACAGCGCCGCGCCATCGCGCCCGCTGATGGTCACCCGCGCGCCGGCCGCCAGCAGCGCGTGCGCGATTGCCGCACCGATGCCGCGTGCGCCGCCAGTGACCATCGCATGCTTGCCTTCGAGTTCGCGCATCACCCCTCCAGCAATTTGGCCGCGACCTGCTGCGGCGTCAGCCCGGCGCCGGCCGCGGCCAGCTGGCGCTCGCGCTCCAGGTTGCGTTCGAGCTGCAGTTTGGCGGGCAGGTACTGCTTCGGCCATGCCACCGCCGAAAAGCCGATCTTGGCCGCTTCGGTCAAGGTCCACGCGGGATTGGCCAGGTGCGGACGCCCCACCGCGCACAAGTCGGCGCGGCCGGCGGCGATGATGCTGTTGGCGTGATCGGCTTCGAAAATGGAGCCGACCGCGATGGTCGGGATCTTCGCCTCGTTGCGCACGCGGTCGGCGAACGGGGTCTGGAACATGCGCCCGTACACCGGGCGCTCCTGCTTGCTGACCTGGCCCGACGAGCAATCGATCATGTCGGCGCCGGCTTCCTTGAACAGGCGCGCGACCTGCACCGCATCGTCGGGCGTAATGCCGCCTTCGACCCAGTCGTGGGCCGAGATGCGCACGCTCATCGGACGCGCTTGCGGCCACGCGGCGCGCATCGCGCGGAACACGCGCAGCGGGAAGCGGCAGCGGTTTTCCAGGCTGCCGCCGTAGTCATCAAGCCGGTGATTCGTC
>JANYGW010000093.1 GCA_025359245.1 Massilia sp. | reverse complement strand
CGCCGGGACTGGCCGGCGCGCTGGCGGCGCCGCCAGCCTGCTGCGGCGCCGGCCACCAGGCCAGCGCGGCGACCAGCCCGAGGCCGGCGAGCACCCAGATTCGTTTCGACGCCATGCGCATCCTGTTATGAAATAGGTCAACAGCCTCGATTATCCGCGATTCCGGCGCCCCTTCTCGACCAGCCGGCCCCGGCGCGGTACAATGCGCTGTGAAGCAGGCCAGACAGTCGCTGGCTGGCGCGTAATGCGTCGGCGGGAGGAAGGTCCGGACTCCATAGAGCAGGATGACGGTTAATGGCCGTCCGCTGAAAGCCGACCGGGCGTACTTGTATGGCCGGGGAGTATAAGGCGAGGAATAGGGCCACAGAGACGAGCGTATTAAGTTACGGTGAAACGCGGTAACCTCCATCTGGAGCAATCCCAAATAGGCACGCGTTGAGGCGGCTCGCGGAGCGTGCGGGTAGGGAGCTTGAGCGCCGGAGTAATTCGGCGCCTAGAGGAATGGCTGTCATAGCGAATGCCTGCAAGGGTATTCGCCGTAACAAAATCCGGCCTATCGGCCTGCTTCACTTTATGATTTCGGCCGCGGCGCGCTTGCGTCAGGCCAGCCTGGATGACGCCGATGAAACAATACATCCTCGCCCTCGACCAGGGCACCACCAGCTCGCGCGCGATCCTGTTCGACCGCGCCGGCCAGCCGTGCGGCATGGCCCAGCAGGAATTCCCCCAGCATTATCCCCAGCCCGGCTGGGTCGAACACGACCCCAACGACATCTGGGAAAGCCAGCTGGCCGTGGCGCGCCAGGTGCTGCGCGAGCATAACGTCAGCGCGGCCGAGGTGGCCGGCATCGGCATCGCCAACCAGCGTGAAACCACCGTGGTGTGGGACCGCAAGACCGGATCGCCGATCGCTCCGGCCATCGTCTGGCAGGACCGGCGCACTGCCCAGGCCTGCGACCTGCTGCGCGCGGCCGGCAAGGAAAAACTCGTCCGCAGCAATACCGGGCTCGAACTGGACGCCTATTTTTCGGCCACCAAGCTGGCCTGGCTGCTCGACAGCGTGCCCGGCGCGCGCGCCCGCGCCGAACGGGGCGAGCTGGCCTTCGGCACCATCGACAGCTGGCTGGTGTTCAAGCTGTGCGGCAAGCACGTGACGGACATGAGCAATGCCTCGCGCACCATGCTGTTCAACCTGCGCCTGATGCGCTGGGACCAGGCCATGCTGGACCTGTTCAATATTCCGGAGCCGATCCTGCCGCAGGTGGTGGGCAGCTCGGAAGAGGTGGGCGACACCGATGCGGCCTGGTTCGGCCAGCCGATCCGGATTGCCGGCATCGCCGGCGACCAGCAGGCGGCCACCTTCGGCCAGGCCTGCCATCAAAAGGGCATGGTCAAGAATACCTACGGCACCGGCTGCTTCATGCTGATGAATGTCGGCCACCATGCGCCCATCTCGAAGAGCCGTTTGCTCTCGACCGTGGGCTGGCGCATCGACGGGCGCACCGACTACCTGGTCGAGGGCAGCGTCTTCATGGGCGGGGCCACGGTCCAGTGGCTGCGCGACGGCCTGGGCATCATCGAAAAATCGTCGGATGTCGAAGCGCTGGCCGCCAGCGTGCCCGACAACGGCGGGGTGTTCCTGGTGCCGGCCTTCGCAGGGCTGGGCGCGCCGCACTGGGATCCGTATGCGCGCGGCACCTTGCTCGGCATGACGCGCGGCACCAACCGCGGCCACATCGCGCGCGCCGCGCTCGAGGCCATCGCCTATCAGAGCGCCGAACTGCTGCTGGCCATGCAGAAGGATGCCGCTTTTCCGGTGCGCGAAGTGCGCGCCGACGGCGGCGCTTCGCGCAACGACTTGCTGATGCAATTCCAGGCCGACCTGCTGGGCGTGCCCGTGGTGCGCCCCAAGGTCACCGAAACGACGGCGCTGGGCGCGGCCTACCTGGCCGGACTGGCGCTCGGCTTCTGGGAATCGCGCGACGAAATCGCCGCCCAGTGGCAGGTCGAACGGCGCTTCGAGCCGGCCATCGGCGAGCCTGAACGGCTGGCCAGGATGGCGCGCTGGGAGCAGGCCGTGGACCGCTCGCGCTTCTGGGTCGATCCGCACGAATGACGATTCATCGCGCACGCCTTACCGCAAACCTTGAAGGCGACTTTGTCGTCTTCCTCATTGGCATGCGGATCAATCAGCCCTTGAAGGTACATAAATGGCTTCCTGTCGCCAGGTCCATGCCGCGCATGGTCACAGAACTGCGCCGGCAACCTGCATTGGGATTTCTCCACGCGGAAATGTGGTTTTCCAGAACGATCATCCTGGTCCAGTATTGGCGCTCGATGGAACAGCTGCTCGCCTATGCCAAGAATAAACAGGCCCACCATCTACCTGCATGGCAGGCATTTAACAATGCGGTCGGCACCGACGGTTCCGTGGGCATCTGGCACGAAACCTACACGGCTGCGGCTGGGACTTATGAAAGCGTGTACGTCAACATGCCCGCATTCGGCTTAGGCAAAGCAGGAACATTGCAGGCCGCGTCGGGCGGAAAGCAGTCGGCGGCAGGCAGATTGCGCGCCGATCAAGATCCCCGATCGGAGTAATCGGTCGAGCGCAAGAGTGCATCAACGATCTACGCAGCGTGGAAAGTATCCGCCCTGCGTTTTTTTTCGCCTTGCCAAAAAGCATTTATCTTTCAGCAAGGTTCCAACTGCGTTGCATAAGTTCACAGGCGTGACTTTAATTTAATTATTGTTTAAGCAGCAAAACACATGTGTATAGATGAGGTAGCACATTCAATGTCCTTTATAAGTGCCTGATTATCGGCCCTTTTTCCCTTGAGGCAGCTTCAACGATGTGCGCTAAGTCCTTGACTTCATTGGCAAATTTCACATTTTGAACGTTGGAATTCGCTTGACCATAAGAAATGCTTCATCTAAAGTGGGCGGTAGTGTGAAAAAGTGTAGTTTTGTGGGAGGTTTTTCTGCTCCCGGCGCCAAAACAGCGACTTCATTAAATCTCTCAAGGTCAGGTACAACGTGTTTCAAGGCGCTTCGGCAATTAATCTCGATGCAAAAGGCAGGATGTCCATTCCTGCCAAGCATCGTGACGCCCTCGCCGTTCAGTGCGAAGGCCGCCTCACGCTGACCCGCCATCCGGAAGGCTGCTTGCTGTTCTTCCCGCGCCCCGTGTGGGAAGCGCACCGCGAGCAGATCGCCGCCTGGCCGATGCAGGCGCGGGCCTGGCAACGTATTTTCCTGGGCAATGCCTGCGATGTCGAGCTCGATTCAGCCGGCCGCATCCTCATTTCGCCTGAACTGCGCGCCGCCGTGGGCCTGACCCGCGACGTGATGCTGCTGGGCATGGGTTCGCATTTCGAGATCTGGGATGCTGCCAAATTGAACGATAACGAGCAGCAAGCTGTCCAAGCTGGCATGCCCGATGTTCTCTCCAATTTCTCTTTCTAGGGCGCGCCGATGACACTCCAGGCGATGCCGGATTTTCAGCATCGGACCGTGCTGCTCGATGAGGCCGTTGATGCGCTCAAGCTGGAAGGCGTGCGCGCCGACGGCGTGTATGTCGACGGCACCTTCGGACGTGGCGGCCACAGCCGTTTGATCCTGTCCAGGCTGGGCCAGCACGGCCGCCTGATCGCGTTCGACAAGGACTTGCAGGCCATCGCCACCGCACACCAGATTGCCGATCCGCGCTTCACGATCGTGCATGACAGCTTCGCCACGATGCGCAGCGCGCTGGCCGAGCGCGGCGTCAACCAGGTGGACGGCATCCTGCTCGACCTGGGCATTTCCTCGCCCCAGGTGGACGACGCCGCGCGCGGCTTTTCGTTCCGCAACGACGGCCCGCTCGACATGCGCATGGATACCACGCGCGGCGTGTCGGCGGCCGACTGGCTCGCTTTGGTACCTGAACAACAACTTGAGAAGGTGATACGCAATTATGGGGAAGAACGGTTTGCTTTTCAGATTGCAAAGGCGATTGTTGCTGGCCGGGCAGTCGAACCAATTTCAAGCACACGACAGCTTGCCGGTATCGTGGCACACGCGGTCAAAACCCGCGAGAAGGGCAAGGACCCGGCCACCCGTACCTTTCAGGCTATCCGGATTTTCATCAATAAAGAGCTTGAAGACCTGGAAGCAGGCCTGAGCGAAGCCTACGCCGTGCTCGCGCCCGGCGCGCGCATGGCCGTGATCAGCTTCCACTCGCTGGAAGACCGCATGGTCAAGCAGTTCCTGGCCAGCAAGGTCAAGCTCGAGCAGCCCGACCGGCGCCTGCCGATCCGCGCGGTCGACCTGCCGCAGCCCTTGATGAAGCTGATCGCCAAGCGCAAGCCGTCCGAGCTGGAAATCGAAGGCAATCCGCGCTCGCGCTCGGCCGTGATGCGGGTCGCCGAACGGCTGCCGGGGAGCGCCGCATGAACGGCAAGCTCAATTTGCTGCTGACAGCCGTGCTGGTCGGCTGCGCGCTGTCGCTGGTGAACGCCCAGTACCAGGCGCGCAACCTGTTCGTCGCGCTCGGCAAGCTCGACAGCCAGGCGCACCAGCTCGACATCGACTGGGCCCAGCTGCGCATCGACCAGTCGACCCTGGGCAAGAACGCGCGCATCGAACAGATCGCGCGCACCGATTTGAACATGGCGCCGCTGACCCCGGCGCGCACGCAGTATCTGACGGAAGGTCAAAAATGAAACGCGGCGGCAATAGCGGAACAGGTGCGCGGGTGGCTGCCTCGAAAGGGATGTCATTCTCGAAAAGCCCGGTACTGGCGGTGAGCCTGCCTACCTGGCGTTCGCGCGTCGTGCTGTTCGTGCTGTTCGCCGCCTTCGTCGCGCTGGGCGTGCGCGCCATGTGGCTGCAGGGCGTCAAGCACGATTTCCTGGTCGTCCAGGGCAAGAGCCGCTACGAGCGCACCATCGAACTGCCCGCCACGCGCGGCAAGATCATGGACCGCAACGGCCAGGTGCTCGCTTCCTCGCTGCCGGTCAAGGCGGTATGGGCGATTCCCGACGACGTGCTCGAGTCCTCGCCCGACAAGCTGCGCCAGCTGGCCAAGCTGCTCGAGATGAGCGAAGCGGAGCTGCGCAAAAAACTCGATTCGGACCGCACCTTCGTCTACCTGAAACGCCAGGTCGAGATGGACGTCATCGACAAGATCGCCGCGCTGCATATCGACGGCCTCGACACCCGTCCCGAATACAAGCGCTTCTACCCGCAGGGCGAAGTCATGACCCACCTGGTCGGCTTTACCAACGTCGAAGACAAGGGCCAGGAAAGCATGGAGCTGGCCCAGCAGGCGACGCTGGTGGGCGCCACCGGCAGCCGGCGCGTGATCAAGGACCGCCTCGGCCGCATCGTCGAGGACGTGGGCCTGTCGCAGGATCCGCACGATGGCAAGGACCTGACCCTGTCGGTCGACTCCAAGCTGCAGTACATCGCCTTTGAAAACGTCAAGGCCGCCGTGGAGAAGTTCAAGGCCAAGGCCGGCGCCGCCGTGGTGCTCGACGTGCATACCGGCGAAGTGCTGGCGCTGGCCAACTGGCCGACCTACAACCCGAACGACCGGCGCGTGCTGACTGGCGACCAGTTGCGCAACCGCGTCATGACCGACACCTTCGAACCGGGCTCGACGCTCAAGCCGTTCACGGTGGCGCTGGCGCTCGACACCCACCGGGTGCGCCCGGGCACGGTGTACCAGACCGCGCCGGGCTACCTGGTCATTGGGGACCGCACGGTGCACGACTCGCATCCGAAGGACCTGCTGACGGTGGCCCAGATCATCCAGAAGTCGTCCAACGTCGGCATGGCCAAGATCGCGCTGCCGATGCCGGCCCAGGAAATGTGGGAAATGTTCACCAAGTCCGGCTTCGGCCAGCAGCCGAAATTCGGCTTCCCCGGCGCCGTGGCCGGGCGCGTGCGCCCCTACAAGGCATGGCGCCCGATCGAGCAGGCCAACATGGCGTTCGGCCAGGGCATCTCGGTGTCGCTGCTGCAGCTGGCCCGTTCGTACATGATCTTCGCGCGCGACGGCGACGTGATTCCGCTGTCGTTCCAGAAAGTGGCCGAGGCGCCGGCCGGGCAGCGCGTGATTTCGCCGCAGACCGCGCGCGAAATGCGCGTCATGCTCGAGAGCGTGGTCAGCCCGGAAGGCACCGCCTCGCAGGCGCAGGTGGCAGGCTACCGCGTGGGCGGCAAGACCGGCACCGCGCAAAAGCTGGTCAACGGCCACTACTCGCACACCAAATACGTCGCCAATTTCGTCGGCATCGCGCCGATGTCCAATCCGCGCTTCGTGATCGCCGTGATGATCGACGAGCCGGGCACGGTCGCCCATACCGGCGGCAGCGTCGCCGCGCCGACCTTCGCGGCGCTGGCCACGAGCGCGCTGCGCGCGGCCAACGTGCAGCCCGATTCGCCGATCGTCGACATCATCATTCCCGAGCATCCGGTCGAGGAGTCGATGTAATGGCCGCCATGACCGTCACCGCCATCTGCAACTGGATCGCCAAGGCTGCGCCGGGCGGCAAGCTGGCGTCCGACTCGCGCCGCATCAGCCCGGGCGACGTCTTCTTTGCCTATCCGGGCGCGGCGGGCGACGGCCGCAGCTTCATTGCCAAGGCCATCGGGCAGGGCGCCGCCGCGATCGTCTTCGACGGACGCGACTTCGCCTGGAACGATGCATGGAACGTGCCGCACCTGGCCGTGGCCGACCTGAAGCAGCAGGCCGGCCCCATCGCCCATGCCTGCAACGGCATGCCCGACGCCGGCATGTTCACGGTCGGCGTGACCGGCACCAACGGCAAGACCTCGTGCGCGGTGTGGCTGGGCCAGGCGTTCGCGCGCCTGGGCGAGACCGCCGCCGTGATCGGCACCCTGGGCGTGGGCCTGTTCCATGGGCGCGGCGAGGCCGAATACGACGTCACCGGCTACACCACGCCGGACGCCGTGCTGCTGGCGCAAAAGCTGGCCGACGTGCGCGAAGCGGGCGCCACCGCGCTGGCGATTGAGGTAAGCTCCATCGGGCTCGAACAGGGGCGCGCGTCGGGCATGCATTTCGATGTCGCGCTGTTTACCAACCTGACGCGCGACCACCTCGATTATCACGGAACCATGGAAAGCTACGAGGCAGCCAAGACCCGGCTGTTCGAGTGGCCAGGATTGAAAACGGCAGTGCTTAACCTCGACGACCCGGCCGGACTGCGCTTGGTCAACCACCTCCAGGCCCGCACAAGCGGTGCGCCCTCGCTGATCGGCTACACCCTGCACGATGCCGCGGCCCAGCCCGACATCGCCGGCGTCGCCATCCTGCGCGCCTCGCAATTCAAGAGCCGCCATGCGGGCACCGATTTCCACCTCGAGTCGCCGCACGGCAGCGCCACCGTCAAGACCCAGCTGGTCGGCCATTTCAATATCAGCAACGCGCTGGCGGTGCTGGGCGCGCTGCTGGGCGCCGGCGTCGCCTTGCGCGCGGCGCTCGAGACGATCGAAGCACTGACGCCGGCCCCGGGCCGCATGCAGCAGGTCGGCGGCCAGGATGCGCCGATGGTCGTGGTCGACTATGCCCACACCCCGGATGCGCTCGAAAAGACCCTGGAGGCGCTGCGCCAGGTGGCGCAGGAACGCGGCGGCGAATTGTGGTGCGTGTTCGGCTGCGGCGGCGACCGCGATCCGGGCAAGCGTCCGCAGATGGGCGCCATCGCGCAGATCGCGCGCCACGTGCTCGTCACCAGCGACAATCCGCGCAGCGAAGAGCCGGCCGCCATTATCGCCCAGATCGTCGCCGGCATGGACGCCGGCCGCGCCGATTCGACCTTCCAGGCGATCGAAGACCGCGCCGCCGCGATCCTGTCGGCCGTGCGCCACGCCGCCAAGGCGGACGTGATCCTGGTGGCCGGCAAGGGGCATGAGCCGTACCAGGAAATCAAGGGCCGCAAGATGGCGTTTTCCGACGCCGAACACGCCGCGCTGGCGCTGGCCGCGCGCGCCACCATGATGAGGACCAGCTGATGCGCGGCACCCTGGCACAACTGGCCGGCCAGGTCGCCGGCGCGCGCATGAGCGCGGACGCCGCGTTCGACAGCGTCTCGACCGACAGCCGCAGCGTCGGCGCCGGCGCGCTGTTCGTCGCGCTGCGCGGCGAGACTTTCGACGCCCACGACTTCCTGGGCCAGGTCGCCGCCAAGGGCGCCGCCGCCGTGGTGGCCGAACAGCTGCCGGACGGCTGGACGCTGCCGGCGCTGGTGGTGCCCGACACACTGGTGGCGCTGGGCCAGATCGCCAACGCATGGCGCATGCAGTTCGCCATTCCCGTCATCGGCGTCACCGGCAGCAACGGCAAGACCACGGTCAAGGAAATGATCGCGGCCATCCTCGAGGCGGCGTTCGGTGAAGCGGCACGGCTGGCCACGCGCGGCAACCTGAATAACGAAATTGGCGTGCCGCTGACGCTGATGCGGCTCGAGGCGGCGCACAAGGCGGCCGTCATCGAACTGGGCATGAACCATCCCGGCGAGATCGCGCGCCTGGCCGCCATCGCCGCGCCCGGCATCGCAATGGTCAACAACGCGCAGCGCGAACACCAGGAATTCATGCACACGGTCGAAGCGGTGGCGCTGGAAAACGGCGCCGTGCTGGCCGCGCTGCCGGCCGATGGCGTGGCCGTATTCCCCGGCGACGACACCTATACGGCGCTGTGGCAGGGCCTGGCCGACGGCCGCCGCACAATCACCTTCGGGCTGGATGCGGCGTCGAACGTGAGCTGCACCCACCAGGCGAGCGATTTCGGCAGCGAGCTGCTGGTCGTGGTCCGCCTCGCCGGCCAGGATGCGCGCCAGTTCCCGGTGCGCCTGGCCGCGGCCGGCCTGCACAACGTGCGCAACGCGCTCGCGGCGATCGCCTGCAGCGTGGCCGCCGGCGTGCCCGACGAAGCCATCGAGCGCGGCCTGCAAGCGTTCGCCCCGGTCAGCGGCAGGCTGCAGCGCAAGAACGCGGCCTGCGGCGCGGTGGTGATCGACGACAGCTACAACGCCAATCCGGAGTCGGTGCGCGCCGCCATCGACGTGCTGGCGCAGGCCGCCGCGCCGCGCATCCTGGTGCTGGGCGACATGGGCGAAGTCGGCACCCAGGGCCGGCAGTTCCACGAAGAGATCGCCGCCTACGCGGCCGCGCGCGGCATCGATTGCGTCCTGGTGACGGGCGAACTGACGCGCCACATGGCCGCCGGCGGTGCACAACATTTTGAACAGCTCGACGAATTATTGGCAGCACTGGACGCAAGGCTGGGCAGCAAATCCGACGCGACTGTTTTGGTGAAGGGCTCGCGTTTCATGAAAATGGAACGCGCGGTCCAGCACCTTCTCGGCTTACAAAACACTGGCAAGGAAGTCCACTGACATGCTGCTCTGGCTCGCACAATATTTTCAACAGGACCTAGGTCCCCTGCGCATCTTCAACTTCATCACGTTCCGTGCGGTGTTCGCCACCATCACGGCTGTGCTGATCGGGCTGTTCGCCGGCCCCGCGGTGATCCGCAAACTGACCTCGCTCAAGGTCGGCCAGGCGGTGCGCCAGGACGGTCCGCAGACGCACCTGAAAAAACACGGCACGCCGACCATGGGCGGCGTCTTGATCCTGATCGCGATCGGCGTCTCGACGCTGCTGTGGTGCGACCTGTCGAACCGGCTGGTGTGGCCGGTGCTGGTGGTCACGCTCGGCTTCGGCGCGGTCGGCTGGGCCGACGACTACCGCAAGGTCGTGTACCAGGACCCGAACGGCATGCGCTCGGGCGAAAAATATTTCTGGATGTCGCTGATCGGCATCGTGGCCGCGCTGTACCTCGCGTTTTCGGTATCTGCGCCAACGCCGGCCAAGGTGTGGGAACTGTTCTTCGCGTGGGTGCAGTCGGGCTTCGCGCTCGACCTGCCGCCCAAGGCCGATTTGATCGTGCCGTTCGTGAAAACCATCAGCTATCCGCTGGGCGTGTGGGGCTTCATCGCGCTGACCTATTGCGTCATCGTCGGCACCAGCAACGCGGTCAATTTCACCGACGGCCTCGACGGACTGGCGATCATGCCGACCGTGATGGTCGGTTCGGCGCTGGGCGTGTTCGCCTACCTGACCGGTAGCGCCACCTATTCGAAGTACCTGTTCATTCCGCACATTCCGGGCGCCGGCGAACTGCTGATTTTCTGCGGGGCGATGGCCGGCGCGGGACTGGCCTTCCTCTGGTATAACGCGCACCCGGCCCAGATGTTCATGGGCGACGTCGGGGCGCTGGCGCTGGGCGGCGCGCTCGGCACCATCGCCGTCATCGTGCGCCAGGAAATCGTCCTGTTCATCATGGGCGGCGTGTTCGTCGCCGAAACGGTATCGGTGATCATCCAGGTGTCGGTCTTCAAGATCACCAAGAAGCGCACCGGCGTCGGGCGCAGGGTGTTCCTGATGGCGCCACTGCACCACCACTTTGAACAAAAAGGCTGGAAAGAGACGCAGGTTGTCGTGCGTTTCTGGATCATCACCATGATGCTGGTGCTGGTCGGGCTGTCCACACTGAAGCTGCGCTAATCGATGAACTACGACGGCAAACACGCACTGGTACTGGGGCTCGGGGAATCCGGGCTCGCGATGGCGCAATGGCTCGCCCGTTGCGGCGCGCGCGTGCGCGTCGCCGACACGCGCGACGAGCCGCAGCGCCTGGCCGCACTGCGCGCAGCCGTACCAGAAGCCCAATTCGTCGGCGGTCCCCTGAATGTCGCGCTGCTTGAAAATATCGACTTTGTCGCCGTCAGCCCCGGCCTGATGCCGGAGCGCGAGCTGGCCGAGATCGGGCCGGCCGCCGCCGTCACGGGCATCCCGGTATGGGGCGAAATCGAACTGTTCGCGCAGGCGTTGGCCGTGCTCAAGGAAACGCGCCGCTATGCGCCGAAAGTGGTTGCCATCACCGGCACCAACGGCAAGACCACCGTCACCAGTTTGACCGGCCTGCTGTGCCAGCGCGCCGGCCTGTCGACCCGCGTGGCGGGCAATATCAGCCCGTCGGCGCTCGACGTGCTGCGCGAGGTGGTCGACAACGACACGCTGCCGCAAGCGTGGATACTTGAGTTGTCAAGCTTCCAGCTGCATGCCACCTTCAGCCTGCAGGCCGACGCCGCCACGGTGCTGAACCTGTCGCAGGACCACCTCGACTGGCACGGCGACATGGCCGCCTACGCCGCCGACAAGGCGCGCATCTTCGGCGCCGCCACCGTGCGCGTGCTCAATCGCGACGACGCGCTGGTGATGCAGATGGCCAGTTCGATGGCCGACATGGTCACTTTCGGCACCAATGAACCGACGACGGCCGACTGCTTCGGCCTGGTCAACGAGCGCGGCGTGCTGTGGCTGACGGTGGCCGTCGCCGGCGAAGGCAGCGAGCGCAAACGCAAGAAAAATGAAGCGGCCGAAATCGTGCCGGTGACGGTCAACCGCCTGATGCCGGCCGACGCGCTGCGCATCCGCGGCCTGCACAATGCGGCGAACGCGCTGGCAGCGCTGGCGCTGTGCCGCGCGATCGGCCTGCCGTTCGCGCCGCTGCTGCACGGCCTGCGCGACTACCAGGGCGAACCGCACCGGGTCGAACTGGTGGCCGCCATCGAAGGCATCGATTACTACGACGACAGCAAGGGCACCAATGTTGGCGCCACGGTCGCGGCCCTGAACGGCCTGGGCAAGGCCTTCGCCGGCGCCGCGCAACGGATCGTGCTGATCGCCGGCGGCGACGGCAAGGGCCAGGATTTTTCCCCGCTGGCCGAACCATGCTCGCGCTACGTGCGCGCCATCGTGCTGATCGGGCGCGACGCGCCCAAGCTGCGCGCCGCCATCGAGGATGCGGGCGTCGACATGATCGACTGCGCCACTTTGCCGGAGGCGGTCGAGCGCGCGTCCGCGCTGGCGCACTCGGGCGACGCGGTGCTGCTGTCGCCGGCGTGCGCCAGCATGGACATGTTTGCCAACTACGCCCACCGCGCCCAGGTTTTCTGCGACGCCGTGCGCGAACTGGCGCTGGCCAAGGGACAGGATCTCTGATGGCGCTCCAGCTTCCATTCAAATTCGCCGGTTCGTCCAAGGATGCCTTGACCAGCAGCCGTGCGCGCGTCTCGAAAATGATGGAATACGACCAGCCGCTGGTCTGGGTCGTGCTGCTGCTGATGCTGTTCGGGATGGTGATGGTGTATTCGGCCTCGATCGCACTGCCGGACTCGCCGAAATACGCGAACTACAAGAACACCTATTTCCTGCAGCGCCAGGCGACTTTCATCTGCATCTCGCTGATGGCCGGCCTGTTCGTATTCCGGGTCAAGATCGCGGTCTGGCAGCGCTATGCGTCGCTGATGTTCGTCGGGACCCTGATCCTGCTGGCGCTGGTGATCGTGCCCGGCGTGGGCCTGTCGGTCAACGGTGCGCAGCGCTGGCTGAACCTGCGGGTGTTCAACCTGCAGCCGTCCGAAATCATGAAGATCGCCGCCGTGCTGTATGCGGCCGACTACACGGTGCGCAAGCAGGAATACATGCACAAGCTGACCAAGGGCTTCCTGCCGATGGCCGGCGCGATCGGCCTGGTGGGCCTGTTCCTGCTGCTCGAGCCCGACCTGGGCGCGTTTGGCGTGATCGTCTGCATCGCCATGGGCATCCTGTTTTTGGGCGGGATCAACATCGTCTGGTTCGGCGGCATCGGCGCGCTGCTGATGCTGATCTTTGGCGCCATCATCTGGCTCTCGCCGTTTCGCCGCGCGCGCATGTTCGCCTACCTCGATCCCTGGAAAGACGGCAATGCGCTCGACAAGGCCTACCAGCTGACCCACTCGCTGATCGCGTTCGGACGCGGCGAATTTTTGGCGTCGGCCTTGGCGGCAGCGTCGAAAAGCTGCACTACCTGCCGGAAGCGCACACCGACTTCATCATGGCTGTGATCGGCGAAGAACTCGGCCTGGCCGGCGTGCTGGTGGTCATCGCCATGTTCTACTGGCTGG
>JANYGW010000031.1 GCA_025359245.1 Massilia sp. | reverse complement strand
CCCATACTGAGCATGCTTCGACGTGACGCACGCTCAGTATGGGTCCCCGCATGCGCGAGGACCACGTATGTGGAATTATTTTGTTGGCAACACTTGCAATACATATTATTGCAGCCAGATAGCTGCAAATGGTCTGGCCGTACCCGGCGATGCTAGAATACAGCGCTGCTTTTTTAACTAATTCATCTACATTGGAGTTCTCGTGTTCATTTCTAACGCCTACGCGCAAGCCACCGGCCCTGCCGCCAGTACCGGTCTGATGGGTAATCTCGGTGTGTTCGCACCATTGCTGATCATGTTCGTCGTGATGTATTTCCTGATGATCCGTCCCCAGCAAAAGAAGGCCAAGGAAGCGCAAGAAATGATGGGCGCGCTGGCCAAGGGTGACGAAGTCGTCACCGCCGGCGGCATCCTGGGCAAGGTCGTCTCGGTCAAGGATTCCTATGTGACGGTCGAAATCGCCACCAATACCGAAATCGTCGTGCAGAAACACTCGATCACCACGGTGCTGCCGAAAGGCACGCTGAAGTCGCTGTAAGCCTGACTGGCGGCATTGCGCCGCCCGCCTGCCTAAAACTGAACGCTGGAACACTATGAATCGCTATCCCGTCTGGAAATATATTCTGATCGTCTTGGCCCTGCTGATGGGAGCGCTGTACACCGCGCCCAATTACTTCGTCGAATCGCCGGCGTTGCAGGTCACCACAGGCAAGACCACGCTGAAGATCACCAGCGACACTGCCGCCAAGGTGGAGTCGGTGCTCAAGGCCGCCGGCATTGCCTCGGACGGTGTCGGCACGGAAGGCGCGGGCAGCACCGCCTCGGTGCGCGCGCGCTTCCTCAATACCGACGCGCAGTTCAAGGCCAAGCTGGCGCTGGAGAAAAGCCTGAACGCCGACCCGGCCGACCCTGACTACATCGTCACCGTCAACCTGGTCAAGAACACGCCGAAATGGATGCAAGTGCTGGGCGCGAAGCCGATGAACCTGGGCCTCGATTTGCGCGGCGGCGTGCACTTCCTGCTCCAGGTCGACACCGCGGCCACTGCCGAAAACAAGATCAAGGGCATCCAGTCCAGCGTGCGCAGCCAGTTGCGTGAAAAGTCGATCCTCCATTCGGGCATTTCGCGCATCGGCAATACCGTCGAAATCAAGTGCAAGGACGCCGCCATCCGCGATGCGGCCATGGCCGTGCTGCGCGCCGGCAGCAACGACCTCAATTTTGCCGAAGCCACCGACGGCACCGACCTGAAACTGGTCGTCACGCTCAAGCCGGAAGCGCTCAAGCGCTCCGTTGAAGAGGGCGTCAAGCAGAACATCGCCACGCTGTCGAAGCGGATCAATGAGCTGGGCGTGTCCGAGCCGATCATCCAGCAGCAGGGCCTGGACCGCATCGTGGTCCAGCTGCCGGGCGTGCAGGACGTCGCCCACGCCAAGGACATCATCGGCCGCACCGCCACGCTGGAACTGCGCATGGTCGACGACACCGTCGTGCGCGGCACTGAGATGACCGCGACTATCCCGTTCAATTCGGAGCTGTTCCCGAATACGCCGAACGGACCGATGGTCATTTCGAAAGACGTGATCCTGTCGGGCGAATACATCTCCAGCGCGGTCGCCAGTTTCGACCAGCACCAGCAGCCAGCCGTGAGCATCGACCTGAATGGCGATGGCGGACGCAAGATGCACGAAGCGACGCGCGAGCGCATCGGCAAGAACATGGCCATCCTGCTCAAGGAAAAGGGCAAGTACAGCGTCCTGTCGGCCCCGACCATCCAGAGTGAACTGGGCAGCAGCTTCCAGATCACCAACATGGGCAGCGCCGAGAAGTCGACCGAACTGGCACTGCTGCTGCGTTCGGGCGCGCTGTCGGCGCCGATGGAATTCATCGAAGAACGCGTGATCGGGCCGCAGCTGGGCGCCGAGAACATCAACAAGGGCCTGTATTCAACGGTCTACGGTTTTGTGGCCATCGCGATCTTCATGATCATCTACTACCATCTGTTCGGCTTCTTCAGCGTGATGGCGCTGGCGGCGAACTTGCTTTTCCTGCTGGGCTTGCTGTCGGTGACGGGGGTGACATTGACGCTGCCGGGTATCGCCGCCATTGCGCTGGCGCTCGGTATGGCAATTGACGCGAACGTGCTGATCAACGAACGGATACGTGAGGAACTGCGCTCCGGCAATTCGCCGCAAGCGTCGATCGCGGCCGGTTTCGACCGCGCCTGGGCCACCATCCTGGACTCGAACGTGACCACGCTGATCGTCGGTATTGCGCTGTGGGTGTTCGGTTCCGGTCCGATCCGCGGCTTCGCCGTGGTGCACTGCCTGGGTATCATGACCTCGATGTTCTCCGCCGTGTTCGTCTCGCGCGGCGTGGTCAACCTGTGGTACGGCCGCAAGAAAAAGCTGGCCGGCGTGTCGATCGGTACCGTCTGGACTCCTGGCATCGCTGCCACGAAATAACAAGCACTCACTACAACAGGATTCGAGATGGAATTTTTCCGCATCAAGAAAGATATTCCCTTCATGCGCCATGCGTTGATTTTCAACGTGATTTCGGCGCTGACCTTCGTGGCCGCCGTGTTCTTCCTGGCCAAGAACCACCTGAACTTGTCGGTCGAGTTCACCGGCGGCACCACCATGGAGCTGAGATACCCGGGCCCGGCCAACCAGGAAAAGATCCGCGCCGAGCTGGTCAAACTGGGCTATGAGCAGCCGGAAGTGACCAGTTTCGGCAATGCGCAGGAAATCCTGCTGAAGCTGCCGACCGTCAAGAAGGTCACCGGCAATGCCGGTTCGCAGATCGTGTTCACGGCGCTGTGCAAGGCCGAAGGCGGCGAAGCCAGGTCGGCTGAAGTCATCGATGCCAAGGGCCTGAAAGCGACCAAGTCGAGCTGCTTCACTGCGGCCAACGCCGAAGTGCTGAACCTGCAGAAGATCGATTTCGTCGGCCCGCAGGTCGGCGATGAGCTGACCAGCAATGGCGTCAATGCGCTGATCATGGTGATCATCCTGGTGATGAGCTACCTGGCGATCCGCTTTGAGTGGAAATATGCCGTGTCGGCGATTGTCGCCAACTTGCACGACGTGGTCATCATCCTTGGCTTCTTTGCCTTCTTCCAGTGGGAGTTCTCGCTCGCGGTGCTGGCCGGCGTGCTGGCGGTACTGGGCTATTCGGTCAACGAGTCGGTGGTTATTTTCGACCGGATCCGCGAGAATTTCCGCAAGCAGCGCAAGTCGAGCGTCGAAGAAGTCATCAACGGCGCGATTACCAGCACCATCTCGCGTACCATCATCACCCACGGCTGTACCCAGATGATGGTGCTGTCGATGCTGTTCTTCGGCGGTACCACGCTCAAGTTCTTCGCCGTCGCGCTGACCATCGGTATCTGCTTCGGCATTTACTCGTCGGTGTTCGTCGCTGCCGCCATCGCCATGTGGCTGGGCGTGAAGCGCGAAGACCTGATCAAGCCGATCGTGGAAAAAAACGAAACGGATGGCGCAGTCGTGTAATGGCGAATGCCTGACCGTTTGACTTCAATGCCGCCGTAGCCTTGCGCTACGCGGCATTTTTCTTTTGGGGGATGCATGAGCCGTAGCGGACGCCTGTTCCTGCTGATGGATGCGCTGCGCGGCCACCGGCGGCCGGTGACGGCGGCCGCGCTGGCCGACAAGCTGGGCGTATCCGAGCGTACCATCTATCGCGACATCCAGACCCTGGCCGGGCTGGGCGCGCCGGTCGAAGGCGAGGCCGGGGTCGGCTACGTGCTGCGCGCCGGCGGCTTCCTGCCGCCGCTGATGTTCAGCGCCGACGAACTCGAGGCGCTGGTGCTGGGCGCGCGCTGGGTCGGGCAGCAGGGCGACGACGGCCTGGCGAAGGCGGCCGCGAACGCGCTGGCCAAGATCGCCACGGCCAGTCCGCGCGACCTGCGCGACACGATGGCCGATACCAGCCTGTGGGTGCCGATCGAGGGCGCGGCCAGGGTGCGCGAAGAGTTCATGGCGCCGGTGCGCGAGGCGATCCGGCACGGGCACACCTTGCGCCTGGCGTACCGGGACGGCAGCGGCAAGGCATCGGAGCGGGTGGTGTGGCCGTTCGCGCTGGCGTTTTTCGAAGGCGCGCGGGTGCTGGCGGCGTGGTGCGAGCTGCGCGTGGCGTTCCGTCATTTTCGGATCGACCGGATCGGCGCGGCGGTGTCGGACGGGGAGCGCTATCCGGCGCAGCGGCAGGAGCTGCTCAGGCGCTGGCGCGCGGAGCTGGGGATCGAGCCGGGGGCACCAGCGGCGGGCCAGAAATCGTGACGGTCGAGGTCGAAAGTACATGACCGAGGCCGCGGAATTCTGCGTGGACAGCCGTCAATATGGTCGATTCAATAATGCTTGGTATCAACTGTCGTGACGGTGACGAAAGGATATGCTTGCGTGTGTGTGTCAGCGCACGGACCGCGGCTGCGCGGGAAACTATAGTGTAACTGTCTCTTTCAGGACATCCCTAGTTTTGGACTTCGCCCGCTCTGATACAGCGGGCATTTTTTTGCCCGTGGTAATTACATCAGCGCGGCCGTCAGCGTCTTCACTTCCTCGGCCGATTCCTCGAGGATGCTGTTGAGCGTGCCTTCGCCGATGACGAAGTCGATCGTCGCCGCCGATTGCACGGTGGTCGCGCCGGGGCGCTGGTGCAGCGGCGAGGCCACCGGCGACAGGTCATTGGCCAGCAGCAGCGTGTCGCCCAGGTTTTCCGGGGGCAGCGCGCGCATGCCGGCCCACAGCATTTCGATCGCCTGCATGACGGCGGCCGGCACATTGAGCTTTTGCAGCACGCAGCGGCCGATCTGCTGTTCGCCGTGTTCGATCCACTCTTCGGGTTCGCCGTCGAGCAGGCCCGGGTATTCTTCGGCGCGCGAGAGCAGGTAAAAACCGCCCACTTCATGCACGATGCCGGCAAACAGCGCCGTTTCCGGGTCCAGGTGGGCGACCCGCTTGGCGATTACCTGCGACAGCGCGGCCACGTGGGCCGAGTGCTTCCACAGCTGGTCGGCCTTGGCGCGCAGCGCCGGCTGGGTGATCTTGCTGTCGAGCTGGCGCACGATGACGGCGGCGGCCAGCGCGTTGAGCGTGCGAAAGCCGACCCGCTGGACCGCATTGCGCACATTGGTGATTTCGTTGCCGGAGCGGTTGTAGGCGACCGAGTTGGCGATCGCCACGGTGCGCGCGGCCAGCAAGGGCTCGGACTGCACCAGGCGCGCCGCCACTTCGGCGTGGCAATCGGGATCGTTGAGCGCGCGCTGCAGTTTCAGCGTCGCGTCCACGTTGGTGGGAAACGTCAGTTCGCCGCGGCTGGCCTGAGCAGCGATGCTCTTGAAGGCTTCAAGTCTGTCCATTGGAAACAATACCTCTCTAAAGTGGTTCAAACTCGTCGCTGAAGAGTGCTTTGGAGCATTTATTCTACGCTCTTCACCGCGGCTGTGCGATGGCTAGTTCAAGGTTCGCTGAAAATGGCGTCGCAGCCTTCGCGCGTCTCTTCGGTATCCTGCAATTCATCGACCAGGCCGAGTTCAAAAAGTTCCTCGACCGCGTTCATGAAACTGTTGATCTTGGTCGCGCCGATGAGGCGATAGATTTCGCCGTCCGCGTTGCGCACGCCGATCAGCATCTTTTCTTCGCGCACTTCGTCGGGCGTGGCCACGTTGAGCAGCAGGTTGCCGATGATGTGCTTGTCAAATGCGGCGGGCGTTTTGCCTTCGAGCAGGGTGGTTTTCAAAATTCTTCCTTCTGTTGTTGGGTGGTGGGGCAGGTGGAATGGTCGGCGATGAGTTGCTTGAGCTTGCCCAAAGTATGTTCGATGGCCTCGAAATCGGTGTCCGAGTATGCCGCAAACAGCTGGCGGCCGTGCGCGACGACGACGGGAAAGACGGTGGCGAACAGCTGCTGGCCTTGCTCGGTGAGCGCCACATAGAACGAGCGCTTGTCATCGAGGCAACGGGTACGCAGCACCAGGCCCTTGTTTTCCAGGCGCTCGATGACACCGGTCAGCGTGCCCTTGGTGATCAAGGTCTTGTCGCCCAGTTCCTTATACGTCATGCCGGGCGTGTTGCCCAGCGTGGCGAGGATGTCGAACTGGGCATGGGTCAGGCCATGCCGGCGCACCGACTCGCCCGAAAAGCGCTCGAAGCCCTGGAGGCATTCGGCCAGCAATCGCACACTCTTTAAATAACGTTCCCCCATAGGTAATGATTATAGCTGGCTATGGCCGGTTTGACGGCAGCCGGATTCGGCTTCGGTTACCATATCGGCCTGATGCTGTTTTGCCACAACGCACTTCACCCTCGTCGAAAGAAATGCATGACCCACCAGCTGCGCGGCATCCTGGCCCTGCTCGTCGTCACCCTCGTCTGGGGCACGACGTTTCCGGACATGAAGGACCTGACCGCCACGCTGTCGCCGGCCTGGATCGTGTTCACCCGCTTCGCCATCGCCACGCTGCTGCTGTCGCCGTTTTTCGCCGGCGCCGCGCGCAGCGACCTGAAGGCCGGCGTCATGCTGGGGCTGCTGCTGTTCTTTTGCTACGTTTTCCAGGTCGAAGGGCTGGCGCTGACCAGCTCGAACCGCAACGCCTTCATCTGCGGCCTGAACGTGCTGATCGTGCCGCTGCTGGGCATGCTGGCCGGGCGCCCGCCCGAGCGCCGCATCGGCATCGCGCTGCTGCTGGCCGTGTCCGGCCTGGCGGCGCTGTGCTGGGACGGCGGCGCCTGGCGCTTCGGCGACACGCTGGCGCTGGGCGCGGCCCTGTGTTTCGGCCTGTACATCAAGATGATGGAAGTGCACACCCGGTCGGCCAAGCGCCTGATGACCATCACCGCGACCCAGATCCTGACCGTGGCGGCGGGCGCCGCTGCCTGGCTGCTGCTGACCGAGGTCCCGATGGGCGCCGGCGCGGACGCCTACTGGGTAAACGTTTCTGTATCGCTCAAGGCCGGGTCATACAATATTGCATATCTCGGCGTAGTCTGTACGGCGGCCATCATCGCGCTGCAAACCTGGGGCCAGAGCCACAGCACGGCCAACGAAGCGGCCGTGATCTACGCCTTCGAGCCGGCCGCCGCGGCCGTGTTCGGCTTCTTCTGGCTGGGCGAAACGATGAGCGGGCGAGGGTGGATCGGGGCGGCGTTGTTGATCTCCGGTATGATAGTCAGTCAATGGAATTCCGAGCGGCCCGCGGGCGCGCTCGTCCCTGAGTAAAGACGCCACCTGCCCGCATGCCACTCGCCAAACTCGCCCGCCTTGCCCAAGAGAAGCCGCTGCGCGTGCTGCTCATCAACGCGGGTGAACCGGACACGCTGACCTGGGCCGGGCTGTACCAGCCGCTGCGGCTGGCCGCCAAGATCGTCGGGCCCGAGCGGCTGCACGTGGACGTGCGCAGCCCCGACAAATTCACCGCCGACGCCCAGCGCCACTGGCACCTGGTGCTGCTGGTGGCGGACGAGGCGCAAGCGTCGCTGAAGCCGCCCAACAGCCGGAAATTGATCGAGCTTTGCCGCTCGGCGCCATTTTGGGGCGGGGTCGGGGCCGGCGTGCTGTGGCTGGCCGACGCGGGCGTGCTGAACGGCGTGCGCACGGCGCTGCCGTGGGCGCTGTACGTGGACGTCGAGAGCATCGCCGACCACGCGCTGTTCACCCCGCATCTGTTCGAGATCGACGAGCACCGGCTGACCTGCTGCGGGGGCGCGGCCAGTGCCGACTTCGCGCTGACGCTGGTCGAGATCATCTTCGGCGCGGTGGTCCAGGCGCAGATCAAGGAAACGCTGTGCATCGACCGGGTGCGCGGCAAGGAAGAGCGGCAACGGGTGGCGCTGCAGGCGCGTTTCGGCGCCTTGCAGCCGAAGCTGACCGAAGCGGTGACGCTGATGGAATCGAACATTGAAGAGCCGCTGTCGACCGACGACATCGCCAACCTGGTGGGCATCTCGCGGCGCCAGCTCGAGCGGCTGTTCAAGCAATACCTGGGCAGCCTGCCGTCGCGCTACTACCTGGAGCTGCGGCTGCAAAGGTCGCGCCAGTTGCTACTCGACACCCACTACTCGATTGTCCAGGTGGGCTTGATGTGCGGCTTCTCGAGCGGCTCGCACTTCTCGACCGCGTTCGGCGCCCTGTTCGGCAACACCCCGCGCGAAGAACGCCAGCGCAAGCTCAGCGCCGCCGCGCCCGCCGCACCCGCCGCCGCGGACCAAAAATGAAAATCGCTGTCGCGTAGAGAAAAGCGGGCGGCCCCGGCATTTCCTATAATGGAGCTTCGCCATGGCCGTTGGAGCCTGGCGGATCTCTTTTTAGGATGGGAAAGTCATGAACGCCAAGCT
>JANYGW010000176.1 GCA_025359245.1 Massilia sp. | reverse complement strand
CGGCCAGGTTCGACGGCGAACCGTTCTGACCAGAGTTCAAAAGCAGCGCCTTCGCCGGCGCTGCTGTCGCTAAAATAGCTCGGGGTAGGACCATCGATTTACGTGAAAACCGGGCCATCAACTCGCGTGAGCACACTCAGTCGGTGGCGATTTGAAACGAGAACGATTGATTGTGCTTGAAATGCGGCCCGCCGTTCAGCCCGACGCAAGGAATGCCGGCGACGGTGAAATCGACCGTGAGGATATCGCCCTGTTTGCCATCCGGATGGTCGCCCGGCGCGCGCATGACGGCGCCGACAGCGCTGTCAGGGAAGGTCTTTGCATAGAAGTTGGCGGCGTCAACGGCGCCGCCTTCGTACCACAGGCAGATCGTGTTCTTGCTCTGCATCTCGGTTCCCCTTGGGTAGTTGAACCCTGGCGCCGCTGGCAGACGTCGCCTTGGTCGGACAGATGAGACTAATGCCAGCCCCACGATTCGTCAATATCGCACATGCTAAGCTGCGTGGATCGCGACTCCAACACGGAAAGAGGCCCCCATGTCCTTGAGCATCAACCACCTTGGCCACCCGTGCCATTGCGCTCATTCGAGCTCGATGATTACCTTGAGTGCGCAACTGCGCGCGGCATTTCCGAACGTCTCATAGGCGCCCAGCACATTGGAGAACTTGAAGCGGTGGGTGATCAGGCCCGCCGGGTCCAGCTTGTGCGAGCACAGCGCCTTGAGCAGCATAGGCGTGCTGACCGTGTCGACCAGGCGCGTCGTCATCGTGATATTCCGGTCCCACAGGCGTTCCAGGTGCAGCGTGGCCGAGGTGCCGTGCACGCCAATATTGGCAATCACGCCGCCAGCGGCGACCACGTCCTGGCACAGTTCGAAGGTGGCCGCCACGCCGACCGCTTCGATCGCGGTATCGACGCCGCGGCCTTCGGTCAGCGCCATCAATGCCTCGGCGGCCTTGCCGTCGCTGCTGTTGATGGTATGCGTGGCGCCGAAACGCAATGACGTGGCCAGCCGGTTTTCGTCGAGGTCGATCATGATGATTTGGGACGGCGCGTAAAACTGCGCTGTCAGCAGCGCGGCCAGCCCGATCGGACCGGCGCCGATGATGGCGACGGTGCCGCCTGGCTGCACTTTGCCGTTCAGGACGCCGCATTCGAAGCCGGTGGGCAGGATATCGCTCAGCATCACCAGGGCTTCCTCGTCGGCGCCGGCCGGGATCGGGTACAGGCTGGTGTCGGCGAATGGAATGCGCACATATTCTGCCTGCGTGCCATCGATGCGATGGCCGAGGATCCAGCCGCCGTTGGCGCAGTGCGAATACATCTGCTTGCGGCAGAATTCGCACCGCCCGCAGGAAGTGATGCACGAGATGAGCACGCGGTCGCCGGGCTTGAACGATGTGACGCCGGCGCCGACCGACTCGATCACGCCAACGCCCTCGTGGCCGAGCACGCGGCCCGGCTCGCAGCTGGGCACATCGCCCTTGAGTATGTGCAGATCGGTGCCGCAGATCGTGGTCTTGGTGATTCGGACGATCGCATCGGTGGCGGCGGCGATGGTCGGCATGGGCCGCTCTTCGATTCCGCTCTTGCCAGGGCCATTGTAGATGTATGCCTTCATGTGGGAGTCTCTTTCAGATGGGTCAGTTGCGAACGCGCGCCATCATTCGGCGCGATAAACAGAGCAGGTCTGTCCATTACAACGATGTCTCGGCAAAAGATATTTGATGTGAATCAAATTGATAGAAATTGCATCGGTCATGTTGGAGTGATCGCAGGGCAGAGGCGAATGGCCATATTGTCGATATTCTTGATTTGCATCAATAGACAATGGTGACATCACACAACGCTCTCGGTACATTGGAGCAGCACCCACAGTACTTTTCGCTCCGTGCCCCGTATTTAACTATGCCAAGGATCCACAAATGCCTTTTAGCCACGTCATTGCATGGATCGACCATGCAGAAGCACACATCATTCATTTCAACCGCGACAGCTCCACCAGTGAAGTGATCAAGACCCACGCGACACTGCGCCATCTGCATGTGCGCGCAGGCAAGGGCGGCTCGGGCCATGCACCCGAAAATCACGCTTACTTCGATCAGATCGCCAAGTCGCTCGCTGGCGCGGAGGAAATCCTCCTTGTTGGGCCCGGCCTCGAAAAACTCGCCCTGCTGAGGCATTTGGAAAAGCACCATCATCCAGTGGCCGAGTGCGTCATGAGCGTGGAGACCGTCGATCATCCGAGCGACGGACAATTGCTCAAGTACGCGCGCAAGTATTTCGTCAAGGCCGACCTGTTCGTATAAGGGCCGGCTCGATCGCGCGCAGCGCAGCCTGCGGGCGTTGCGCTGTCCGAAGAAACGCTCTTTTCAGGTAGCTATGCCAGCTCGCTCGCATCGCCATTTCTGGCCAATTGGAACGCTGCTCTCGCTGGTAGCTTGCACCAGCCTGCCGCCGCAGCCGTTGGCGCCATCGGCGTTCATCATGCCTGGCGCCTGGTCGCGCCCGCTGGCCGCCACGCCATCGGCAGCGGGCGGAGCAGACCGTCCGCTTTTTCAATGGTGGCAACGGTTTGACGATCCCGTGCTGGACAGCCTCATTGTGCAGGCCTTGCGCGAAAATACGGACGTGCGCACGGCGCAGGCATCCCTGCGCCAGGCGCAAGCCTTGCGCGACGGCGCTGCCGGCGGGCTGTGGCCCGTCCTGTCCGCAGCCGGCTCCGTGCAGCGCAACAAGGACGGCGATGCAGCGCGCGCCACCAGCTACAGCATCGGCGTGGATGGCAGTTGGGATCCTGACCTGCAAGGCGCCAGGCGCAGCGCCTTGCGCCTGGCCGATGCCGGCGTGAAGGCGGGAGCGGCCAGCCTGGGCGTGATGCATGGCGCGATCGCGGCAGAAGTGGCTCAAAACTATATTCAGCTGCGCGGGCTTCAGGAACGCCAGCGCATAGCGCGCGCCAACCTTGAGAGCCAACTCGAGACGCAGCAGATCACGCAATGGCGCGTCCAGGCAGGCTTGCTGACGTCCCTTGAGGGCGAACAGGCGACGGCGGCGGCCGAACAGGGCAGGGCGCAGATCTGGCCCCTCGAGGCCAGCATAGCGGCAACCATGCATGCGCTTGCCGTGCTGTGCGGCAGCGCACCGGCGGCGCTGGACACCCTGCTAGGCCGGCCCGCGCCGGTGCCGGTGGCGCGCACCGAGTTCGCCCTCGGTTTGCCGCTCGACACCTTGCGCCAACGTCCCGATGTGGCCGCCGCCGAACATCTGGTGGATGCGGCATTGGCACGGGTAGACCAGGCCAACGCCGCGCGCTATCCCCATTTTGAATTCACCGGTTCACTGGCGGCCCGGGCCGCGACGCTGGGTACGATCGCCAGCGGGGCGCTGGCGCGGGCTGTGTTCGCCAGTGTCTCGGGACCGCTGTTCGATGGCGGCGCCGCGCGCGCGCAAGTGCGCGCCCAGCAGGCTGCGCTGGAGCAGGCGCGCCTGGCCTATCTGGCCGCGACGCTGGGCGCGCTGAGCGAAGTCGAGGATGCGCTGGCGGCCCTGGTGAGCGAACAACAGCGCCTGCTGAACTTGCGCAGCGCCGCCGCCGCCGCCGCCAACGCAGCTCTGATTGCGCACCAGCGCTTTAGCAGCGGCCTGATCGATTTCCAGACGGTGCTGGAGACGCAACGCTCGCTGTACGGCCTGCAAGACGCGGTGGCCGCCAGCAGCGCCGGCCTGAGCACTGACCAGGTGCGCCTGTACAAGGCATTGGGCGGCGGCTGGCGGCCCCCCGCATCGGCGGCCAGCGTGGCGCTCACGGCAACGCCATGAGCGCGCATACCATCGATGACGGCGCACCGCGGCGCTGGCGCAAGGGCGCGGTCTGGGGCGCGGCTGCGCTGGCCCTTGTCAGCGCAGGGATACTGGCCTGGCAATGGCTGCAGCCCGGCACCGCCAGCAGCAGCTTCGTCAGCGCCACCGTTGTGCGCGGCGATCTGATTCTCACGGTGACGGCGAACGGCACGCTGCAACCGACCCGACTGGTCAGCATCGGCAGCGAGCTGTCCGGGACGGTGGCGCGGGTACTGGTGGACGTCAACGACAAGGTTGCGCGTGGCCAGGTGCTGGTGGAACTGGACAGCGCAAAGCTGCGCGATCAGACGGTGCGTTCGCGTGCGGCGCTGTCGGCGGCCCAGGCCGATGTCGCGCAGGCCGCGGCGACCGTCGCTGAAATGCAGGCGAACCTGGGCCGGCTTGACGAGGTCGCGCGCCTGTCGGCCGGCAAAGTGCCGTCGCTGGCGGAGGCGGACACCGCGCGCGCCGCGCTGGCGCGTGCCCACGCCGCTGAGTTGAGCGCGCGCGCCAGCGTCGCCAGCGCCAGCGCCGCGCTCTCGACCGACAAAACCAATCTGTCGAAGGCATCGATTCGGGCGCCGATCGACGGCGTCATCCTCAGTCGCAGTGTCGAGCCCGGCAACGCGGTCGCCGCGTCCCTGCAGGCGGTGACCTTGTTCACGCTGGCCGAGGATTTGCGGCATTTGCGCTTGCAGGTCAACGTCGACGAGGCTGACGTTGGTGCGGTGGCACCCGGCCAGCAGGCGCGGTTTACCGTGAGCGCCTATGCCAACCGGGCCTATCCGGCCCGCATCACGCGGGTCGCCTTCGGCTCGACCATCACCGACAATGTCGTCACCTATATCACCTACCTGGACGTTGACAACGCCGACCTGAGCCTGCGTCCCGGCATGAGCGCCACGGCACAGATCAGCGCCACCGGGCGCCACGACGTGGTTCTCGTCCCTAACACGGCCCTGCGGTTCACGCCGCGTGAGACCGTGCCAGCCAACCCGGCCCCAGCCAGCGGCAACGCGATCGTCGCCAGCCTGATGCCGCGCGGCCCGGCGCGTGCGCCGCGGCGCGCCGGCAGTGCCGACGCCGGCACCAGCCCCAGGCACCAGGTGTGGCTGCTGCAGCATGGCGTCGCCACGGCGCGCACCATCGTCACCGGCTTGAGCGACGGCCATATGACGGAGGTGGTCAGCGGAGACATCCAGCCAGGCATGGCGGTCATCACCGAACAGCGCGTCGGAGCGACGCGGTGAGCACGCCGCAGATCCAGCTGCGCGCTGTCAGCAAGACGTATGGAGCCGGCCAGGCTGCGCTGACGGCCTTGCAGGGTCTCGATATCGATGTGGGAGCCGGCGAGTTTGTCGCCATCATGGGTCCTAGCGGTTCGGGCAAGTCGACCGCGATGAATATCATAGGCTGCCTCGATACGCCGACGTCGGGCCAGTACCTGTTCAATGGCATGCATGTGGAGACCCTGTCGCGCGACCAGCGGGCGCGCTTGCGGCGCCAGTATCTCGGCTTCGTGTTCCAGGGCTTCAATTTGCTGGCCCGCACCTCGGCCCAGGAAAATGTTGAACTGCCGCTGGTCTACCGGGGCGAGCGTCCCGCCGCGCGGCGCGTGCTGGCGCTGCGCGCGCTGGCGTCGGTCGGGCTGGCCGGCTGGGCGCAGCACACGCCGGCCCAGTTGTCGGGCGGCCAGCAGCAGCGGGTGGCCATCGCGCGCGCGATTGTCACCGAGCCGGCGGTACTGCTGGCCGACGAACCGACCGGCAACCTCGACAGCCAGCGCAGCCGGGAAATCATGGACCTGCTGGTGCGCCTGAACCGGGAGCATGGCATTACCGTGCTGATGGTGACCCACGAGCCGGATATGGCCAGCTATGCGCAGCGCATCCTGCATTTTGTCGATGGCAAGCTGATGCGCGATGAGTCCGTGCCCGGGCCGCATGCGGGCAAGCCGATCAACGAGGCCGGGTGATGCTGCGTGATACGCTGTTGCTCGCCTCGCGCTCGATCCGGCGCAACCTGCTGCGCTCCTTCCTGACCGTGCTGGGCATTGTGATTGGCGTGAGCGCCGTCATCACCATGGTCACGCTGGGAAACGGCGCCACCATGGCCGTGCAACAGCAAATTTCCAGCCTGGGCAGCAATTTGCTGATGGTGCGGCCCGGCCAGCGCCAAGGCTTCGGCGGCGGTGGCGGCAGCGGCGCGCCGGCATTTAGCGAGGCCGACGCCGAGGCGATCGGCGCCGAAATCGGCGGCATCGCGTCGGTCGCGCCGGAGGCACGCGCCAGCGCCACCGTGATCGGCGGCGGGCATAACTGGCTCACCAGCGTCAACGGCAGCACGGCAAGCTGGCTGGCGACGAGCAACTGGAAGCTTGCCGAAGGACGCGCTTTCGAAGAGGGCGAGCTGAACGCCGGGGCAGCCGTGTGCATCCTCGGCAGCACGGTGCGGCGCGCCCTGTTCGGCGCCCAGGACGCGCTCGGCGCGCGGCTGCGGATCAAGCAGTTCTCTTGCGAGATCGTCGGCTTGCTGGCGTCAAAAGGGCAGGGCGCCATGGGTAACGACCAGGACGATGTCGTGCTGCTGCCGCTGCATACGCTGCAACGGCGGGTGACGGGCAATCACCGTGTGTCGACGCTGCTGGTATCGATGAAGGACGGCGGCGACAGCGACAGCATCAAGGCCAGCCTGACCAGCTTGCTGCGCGAACGACGCAAGCTGCCGGCCGGCGACGAGGATAATTTCAACGTCCTCGATACCAAGCAATTGGCTGACACGCTGTCCGGGACGGCCAGGGTAATGACCACGCTACTGGGCGCCGTGGCGGCGGTGAGCCTGCTCGTCGGTGGCATCGGCATCATGAATATCATGCTGGTGAGCGTGACCGAACGCACACGCGAGATCGGGCTGCGGCTGGCCATCGGCGCGCTCGAACGTGAAGTATTGCTGCAGTTTCTGATCGAGGCGACCGTGCTGGCCGCATTTGGTGGCGTGGCCGGTATCGTGCTCGCCGCAGGTGCCTCCCTGGTCCTGACGCACTGGATGCAGCTGCCATTCCTGTTCAACCCAGTGATCAATGTGCTGTCGTTCTTTTTTGCTGCCGGCATTGGTGTCTTGTTCGGCTATTTTCCGGCCCGACGGGCAGCACAGCTCGATCCGATCGAGGCCTTGCGCCACGAGTAACACGGATGGACTGGAGTCAGCGCCGGCCAGGCGGCATTGCCCACCTGGCCATCGGCGCCTAGGCCGTGCGAGCCCTGGAAGTTCCTTGCCGCGCTCAGCGTGCCGTTGCCGAAGTCGCCGTCCGCCGTCAGCGAATAGCCCCGCTGTTGCAGAAGGTACTGGATAGTCTTGACCCGTTGGCCGTTATTCCCATACACGACCAGCGGCCAGGTCAGCCCGGGCGAACCGCCACCGCCGCCGCTGCTGCCGCCCACCGGCGACCTGTAGCGCGGCCAGTCCCAGCCCGAACCGCGATCGGTGTGCGGGATGGCAGGGGGAGCGGCATGCATTCTGGCGGCTGCGCCGACTCACCCCACTGTGTCTATGCATCTAGTTGCAATGCAACGCGTTGCATAGTAATATCGGGCCATGTCACTCGATCACGCCCTGCTTGTCTCCCTGCTTGAAAAGCCCAGTTCCGGGTACGACCTGGCGCGTCGCTTCGACCGCTCGATCGGCCATTTCTGGCCCGCCACGCACCAGCAAATCTACAAGGTGCTGGCACGGATGGAAGAGGCCGGCTGGATCGCCGGCCAGGTCGAGCGCGGCGAATCCGGGCCGGACCGCAAGGTATTTACCGCCACCGACGCCGGCCGCACCATGCTGTCGGGCTGGATGGTCGAGCCGACCGAGATGGAGGTGGCGCGCACGGCCGTGATGGTCAAGCTGCGCGCGGCCGCGTTTGACGATCCGCAGCGGCTGCTGCCATCGCTGCACGAACGGCGCGACCAGCATGCCGGCTTGCTCGATGCCTACCGCGAGATCGAACAGCGCGATTTCGCCGGCGAGCTCAGCACCCAGCGCGCGCTGCAGCACCACGTACTCAAATTTGGACTGGCCTATCAGCAGCTGTGGATCGACTGGCTTGCAGAAGCCGAGTCCCTGGTCGCGCACATTCCCCCTAAACAAGATAACGAATAACTATTGGAGACCGTATGACATCGCCTTTCCCGCACCTGCTGGCCCCGCTTGACCTTGGCTTCACGACGCTGCGCAACCGCGTGCTGATGGGTTCGATGCACACCGGCCTGGAAGACATCGCCGATTCGCATGCGCGCATGGCAGCCTTCTATGCCGAACGCGCCAAGGGCGGGGTAGGGCTGATCGTCACCGGCGGCTTCGCGCCGAATGCCGACAGCATCGTCATGCGCGGTGGGAAAATCCTCGACAGCGAGGAGGAAGCCTTGCGCCACCGCGTCATCACGAGCGCGGTGCACGCGCATGGCGCAAAGATCGCCATCCAGATCCTGCACACCGGCCGCTACGCCTACATCCAGAATCCGGTGGCGCCGTCGGCGATCAAGTCCAGCATCAATCCAAACACCCCGCGCGAAATGACCGACGCCGAGATCGAGCAGACCATTGCCGATTTCGCGCAGTGCGCCGCGATGACGCAGCTCGCCAATTACGACGGGGTCGAGATCATGGGCTCGGAAGGCTATCTGATCAACCAGTTCATCGCGCAGCGCACCAACCAGCGCACCGACCGCTGGGGCGGCAGTTTCGAGAACCGGGTCCGCTTCGGCCTCGAAGTCGTGCGCGCCGTGCGCGAGCGCGTGGGCGCCAACTTCATCATCATCTTCCGCCTGTCGATGGCCGACCTGGTCGAAGGCGGCAGCACCTGGGATGAAGTGGTCGCGCTGGCCAAGCTGCTCGAGCAGGCCGGCGTCACCATCATCAACACCGGTATCGGCTGGCACGAGGCGCGCATCCCGACCATCATGACCAGCGTGCCGCGCGGCGCCTTCAGCGCAGTGACGCGGCGCCTGATGGACCATGTCAGCATTCCCCTGATCACTTCGAACCGCATCAACGACCCGGTCGTGGCCGAAGACATCATCGCGCGCGGTGACGCCCACATGGTATCGATGGCGCGGCCTTTCCTGGCCGACGCGCACTTCGTCAACAAGGCCGCGGCCGGGCGCGCCGATGCAATCAACACCTGCATCGCCTGCAACCAGGCCTGCCTCGACCACATCTTCACGATGCAGATGGCGTCGTGCCTGGTCAATCCATTCGCCTGCCACGAACTCGATGTCGAAGTGCTGCCGACGGACGCTCCGAAAACGGTGGCCGTGATCGGCGCCGGCCCGGCCGGCATGGCGGCTGCAACCACGCTGGCCGAGCGCGGCCACCGCGTCACGCTGTTCGATGCCGCGACCGAGATCGGCGGCCAGTTCAACTACGCGCGCAAGATCCCGGGCAAGGAAGAATTCGCCGAAACGCTGCGCTATTTCCGCACCCGCCTGGCCGAGCTGGACGTCGACGTGCAGCTGAACCGCAAGGTCAGCGCCGCCGACCTGGCCGCCTACGAGCACGTGGTCGTGGCGACCGGCGTGACGCCGCGCACGCCCGCCATTCCAGGCATCGACCATCCGAAAGTGGTCAGCTACATCGATGCGATCGAAAAGCGCAAGCCGGTGGGGCGCAAGGTGGCCCTGATCGGTGCCGGCGGCATCGGCTTCGACGTGGCTGAGCTGCTGACGCACTCGGAGCATGACGGCGAACTCGATACCTACCGCAAGCAATGGGGCATCGACCTCAATTACACCGACGTACGGGGCGCCCTGGTCGAACCGGAAATGCCGGAACAGACGCGTGAAATCTGGCTGCTGCAACGCAAAGCGAAGAAGCTGGGCGACACGCTGGCCAAGACGACCGGCTGGGCGCGCCGCCTGCTGCTGCAAAAACGCGGCGTGCACATGGTGGGCGGTGTCGAGTACGTGAAGATCGACGATGCGGGCCTGCACGTGCGCGTCAACGGCGAGGACCAGCTGCTCGACGTCGACAGCATCGTCATTTGCGCCGGCCAGGAACCGCGCCGCGATCTGGTGGCGGGCCTGGAAACGGCCGGCAAGCCGTACACGCTGATCGGCGGCGCCGACGTGGCCACCGAACTCGATGCGAAGCGGGCGATCTGGCAAGCCACCGAATTCGCCGTCGAGTTCTAGGACCGCTGGTTTCCAGTCATTGCGTAGTTTTACTACAAATACAGCGCATTTATGGAAAATGAAGATTGACTAGTCGGTATTGAAGCGTTATTTTGCTACATTCTATTCAAAAGAGTGTGAAATGAGAAACGTCTTCCTTGCCGTGCTAGCCATGCTGTTCGCCTCGTGGGCCGACGCCGCGCCCTATCAAGTCCAGCACGTGGAACCGCCCAACTGGTGGGTCGGCATGCGCCATGCGCAATTGCAGCTGATGCTGCACGGGGAACGCCTGGCGGAGCTCCAGCCAACGCTTTCCTACCCCGGCGTGCGCCTGCTCGGCGTCGAACGGACCGACAATCCGAACTACCTTTTCGTCAACCTGCAGATCGCGCGCGATGCCACGCCGGGCAGTTTCGAGATTGCCTTGGGCCGGGGCGGCGCCATCCTCGCCCGCGTTCCCTACCGGCTCGAGGCGCGGCGCAAGGATTCCGCCCTGCGCCGCGGTTTCGATGCCAGCGACGCGGTCTACCTGATCACGCCGGACCGGTTCGCGAACGGCGACACCGGCAACGATACCGTGCCCGGCATGCCGGACAAGACCGACCGTAGCGTGCCGACGGCGCGCCACGGCGGCGACCTCAAAGGCATGCGCGCCGGGCTCGATTATGTGCGCGACCTGGGTTTCACCATGATCTGGCCAACCCCGCTGCTGGAAAATAATCAGTCCGCGTACTCCTATCATGGCTACGCCCTGACCGACTATTACAAGATCGATGCGCGCTTTGGCAGCAACGACGATTTCCGCCAGTACGTAGCGGCAGCCAACGCGCGCGGCATCGGCGTTATCCACGACGTGGTGCTCAATCACATCGGTGACGGCCACTGGTGGATGCGCGACTTGCCGGCCAAGGATTGGCTGAACTACCAGAACAGTGCCATCATCACCAACAACCAGCACTCGACGGTGCAGGATATCCATGCCGCGCCAGAGGAACGCCAGCGCTTCCTGGACGGCTGGTTCGTCCCCACCATGCCCGACCTGAACCAGCGCAATGCCCTGGTGGCCCGCTACCTGATCCAGAACTCGCTGTGGTGGATTGAATATGCGAACCTGTCGGGCATCCGCGAAGACACCTTCTCTTACGCCGACACGGCTTTCCTGAGCCGCTGGTGCCGCGCTGTCCTCGACGAGTACCCGCATTTGAACATCGTCGGCGAAGAGATGGACGACCATCCGCACGTTGTCGCGTACTGGCAGAAAGGCGCCAAAAACCGCGATGGCTACGACGCTGGCCTGCCCAGCCTGATGGACTTCCCGGTGGTCGACGCGATGCCGCTCGTGCTGACGCAGCCGGAGCATTACGAGACGGGCTTCATCAAGCTTTACGAGACCATCGCCAACGACTATCTCTATGCAGACCCAATGCAATTGATGGTCTTCCCGGACAACCATGACCGCCCGCGCATCTTCTCGCTGCTGCACGAGAACCTGGATCTGCTGAAGACATCGTTACTGTTCACGGCAACCACGCGCGGCATCCCGCAAGTCTATTATGGAACCGAGGTGCTGACCCGCAGCCCGGTCGAACGCGACGACGGCCTGCTGCGGGCCGACATGCCCGGCGGCTGGCGCGGCGATGCGGTCAACGCTTTCACCGGCGCCGGCCTGACGCCGGCCCAGCATGAGGCGCAGGAGTTCGTGCGCAAGCTGTTCAACTGGCGCAAGACCAGCAGCGCCGTCAAGAGCGGAAAGCTGCTGCACTACCTGCCGCAGGATGGCCGCTACGTCTACTTCCGTTACGATGGACACCAGACCGTGATGGTCGTGCTCAACAAGGTCGCCAGCGACGGCACGCTGGACCTGACGCGCTTCAAGGCAGCGATCAAGGGCGCCATGCGCGGGCGCGACGTGATCACCGGCGCGCCGGTGGACCTGCAGGCGCCGCTGCCGTTGAAGGCGATGACGTCGGTGGCGATCGCATGGTAGCCGCCGCGCCCGAGTCGCCAGCCGTTCTGGTGGTCGGCGGCGTCGGCATCGATACCATCGTGCGCGTGCCAAGCCTGCCGCTGGCGGCCGCCGATTCGATCCACGTTGGGCCGGTTTGCGACTACGTGGCCCACACCGGCAACGGCGTGGCGCTTGGCCTGCTCGCGCTGGGCCATTCCACGCGGTTTCTGGATTTCATCGGCGTCGATCCGCAGGCCGAGCTGATTCACGCGCGCTACCGCGAACGCGGCCTCGACTTTCGCTATCTCGAACACGCCAGCGGCACGCGCCGCAGCGTCAACCTGGTTTCCCCGGACGGGCGCCGTTTGTCGCTGTACGATGGCCGCCATCCGGACACGCTGCGGATGCCGCGCACGACATACCTGCCGCTGTTGGAGGCAGCCAGGCACGTGCACCTGTCGATCATGCCGTGGGCGCGCGAGCTGTTCGACGACTGCCAGGCGCTGGGCGTGCGCGTGTCGACCGACCTGCACGATTGGGACGGCGAGAACGACTACTATCATGACTTCGCGCACCGCTCCGACCTGGTCTTCCTGAGCGCGGCGGCGCTTGGCGAGCGGCGCGAATGGGTGATGCAGTCGATCCTGGCACACGGCCGCGCACAGCTCGTGGTGGCCACCGACGGCGCGCGCGGCAGCTACCTGCTCACCCGTGCCGGCGGCCCCGCCCGTCATATGCCCTGCGTCGAACTGGGACTGCCCATCGTCGACTGCAACGGCGCCGGGGACGCATTCACCTGCGGCTTCCTGCATGGTTATTTTCAAGACCTGGGCCATGACGAGTGCATGCGGCTGGGCGCCGTAGCCGGCGCCTACGCCTGCGCAAGCCATGGCACGGCCGAGCAGATCCTGACGGCCGACATGCTCGCGGCGTTCGCGCAGGCGGCACGCACGAGCTAGTGATACGCGCACACCGAATAAGAGCTTCCGAGGGGAGCTTTTTTTTCGCCGTGAAGAACACTGCACCGAGAACGCATCGTGGCTTCACAGGCTTGTCCTACAGTGATTCCAACAAACTACTGGAAAGCGAGTCCGCCTTGTCTAAAGCCGCACGTAACATCGCCATTGGCGGACTGTCGATTGCTCTGGCCTTCGCGGCGCTCCCATGGCTGCAATTGGCCCGGTACGGGATACACCTGGAGAGTATGCCGGTCCCGGCGACCCTGGCGCTGCCGATCGCCGACCTCAAGCGCGGCAAGATGATCGACACGTGGCATGCCGCGCGAGCGCAACACCGGCATCACGAAGGCATCGACCTGTTTGCCAGCAAAGGCACCCCGATTGTCGCAACGACCGAAGGGTTCGTGCTCTGGCGCGGCCAGGATAAGCTGGGTGGCAATGTGGTGTGGGTATTCGGGCCGGGCGGCCAGCAGCACTACTATGCTCACCTGGACCAGTTTGCCGATGTGCACACGGGCGATCGTGTCCATGCCGGCATGTTGCTGGGCTATGTCGGCAACACCGGCAATGCCAGCACGACGCCGCCGCATTTACACTATGGCGTCTATGGCGATGCCGGCGCCATCAATCCTTATCCCTTACTGGCAATGACGCCTGGATAAGGCGCGTGGCACCACGAAAGGGCATAGGGATTCTGTTCCACATCAAGTACCATGGTGCACGATCCCCGCCCCAGGTTCCCGCATGATCTTTCGTTCCTCTACATTAGTGCTGGCCTTGGCGCTCGGCCTCGGCATATCGGTCGCGGGTTCGGCATTTGCACGGGTCGATGTATCGCAAGCCGCACTGGTGCCGATACCAAGGATACTTAAGAACCTCGACGCCAGCGTGAAGGACGACCCTACGGACCACTTGTTGCGCCTCAACATGGCGCGCGGCTACCTGATGGCCTACGCAATGAATGCCGATCAATTGCCGCCCATCGTTCCAGAGGGCACAGATATGCCGCGCAAAGTGGACGGAGCCCCCAGCAGCATGGCGCGTAAATTCCTTGCCCAAGCGAGCATCATTTATGACAGCCTGGTGCACAGCGCCGATCCCTTTATTGCCTCGCGCGCGCGACTGGGACGCGCATGGTGTCTTGAACAGGGCGGCAACAGGTCCGCTGCGATCGCCGCCTATCGTGAACTTGTCAACGAAGAAACGGATGCGCGCGGCGCCGTATCTGGGAAGGCATGGAGTGACGGCCAAGTCGAAGCGGCTGGCTACCTTATTGCCATGCTCAACCCCGCAAACGATGCGGAAGAAATGGCGTTGCTCCAGCGCCGGGTGGTCGCCTTCGGCCAGAGACCCAGGCGCTTGACGCCGATCGCGATTCCCCTGCAAAAGGATACACCGCTGGGTGACATCGAAGACCTCAATGCGCGCGTCCGTTTCGACGTCGACGGACGCAGAGTCGGGCAGGCATGGAGCTGGATCACGCCGAAAGCGGGCTGGCTCGCCTACGATCCAAAGCAAACCAAAAAAATCGACTCCGGCATTCGCCTTTTTGGCAATGTGAGCTATTGGATGTTCTGGAAAAATGGCTACCAGGCGCTGGCTGTCCTTGACGACAATCGGGATGGGATACTCACCGGAGCGGAACTGGCTGGGCTAGTGGTGTGGGTCGATGACAATCGCAACGGCGTCTGTGAGGAGTCCGAAGTAAGGTCGCTCGCACAGCTGAATATTGCCGGTTTCCGATACAGTCACATTCCGCTGCCCGGACATCCAGACCGCATCGTCTATTCGCCCAAGGGTGTGCAGTACCGCGACGGCAGCGACGGCCCGAGTTACGACGTTATCTTGCACAGGCGTCCGTAACGCATCGAATTCATTCGAGAGATAGCGGGCGAGCTGATCACTACATGGCATCCGGCTCTCATCGTACAATGGCTCCCATGCAGAATTACGACGAAATCGACAATCCCCCACCTCGCAAACGCGGGCGTCCGATCCAGAGCGCAAACGACAGCCTGCGCAAGAACCTGATCGAGAAATCGGCAGCCCTGTTTCGCGAAAAGGGCTATGCCAATACGACCGTGCGCGATATCGCCGCCGCAGCAGGCATCCAGGCCGGCAGCTGGTTTTATCACTTCAAGACCAAGCAGGATATTCTGGTGGCCGTGGTCGAGCAGGGCATGATGCAATCCCTGGCCGATCTTGAGGCGATTTCTTCGCAGACCATGACGCCGCGTGCCGCCTTTACGCGCCTGGTGCAGGTGCACTTGCACACACTGCTCGCGCCCGACCATGATTTCATCGCTGTGCTGTTGTATGAATGGCGCTCGCTAGACCAGCCGGCGCGCACACGCATTATCAAGCTCAAGGACCGCTATGAGGCGATTTGGGATGACGTTATCGCAGGCCTGCACGCGTCGGGCGACTGGGCGATGCCGGGCAAGTACGACCGGCTTTTGATGTTTGGCGCATTGAATTGGACGGCGCAGTGGTTCAGGCCCGGTGCCGGTGGCGATCTTGAGGAACTGGCGCAGCAGGCAGTCGCATTCATCCTGCGCACGCCAGCCCCCTAGCCTGGTTACGCGAACAGCCGCTGATTTGCGCTGCGCAGCAGGTGCTTCTGTATTTTCCCGGTCGATGTCGTCGGCATTTTTTCCAATAGACCGACGTGCTTGGGCACCTCGAACGCGGCAAGGTGCTCGCGACAATGCGCCTGTAGCGCGGCCGCGTCGCAGAGCGCGCCCGGCTTGAGCACAACGAAAGCGCACAGGCCTTCACCCCATTGCGGATGCGGTACGCCCACGACTGCCGCAGTCGCCACCGCCGGATGGCGCAGCAGGACCTCTTCCACCTTGGCCGATACCACATTCTCGCCGCCGGTCTTGATCATGTCCTTCAGGCGGTCCTTGAACAGCAACTGCCCGTCCGCGTCGAGCATCCCGAGGTCGCCAGTGTGGTGCCAGCCGAAGCGGCGCACCAGCGCGGTCGCCTCGGGGTCCTTGAAATACCCGAGCATGACGTTCGGACCGCGATGGACGATCTCTCCGATCTGTTCGCGTCCCAGCAGCGTGCCGTCGGCATCCATAATCGCCAGCTCGTTAACGCTGCAAGGCTTGCCCCAGTAATTGCCGAAGCGGCGCAGCTGTTCCTCGGGCGCGAAATACGTCGTCATCGGGAATATCTCGGTCTGGCCGCTGCCCAGCGCAAAGTTCGGGCATAGCTCGGCAATCAGGCGTTCGAGCAGCGGCTTGGCCATCGGCGCCATCGCGTACATGCACAGGCGCAGGCCGGACAGGTCGCTCTGCGCGCGCGCCGGATGCTGCAGCAGAGCGCCGAACATCAGCGGGAGGCCGAACATCACGGTCACACGCTCGCGCGCCAGTGCGGCCAGCAGTGCCGACGGGTCGAAACCGCGCTGAATTACCATCGACGCACCGGCCAACAGGGCCGAACCGGCCACGGCGAACTGTGCGCAGTGGAACAAAGGCAGCACGCCGGAAAACACATCATCCGGTACGATGCTCATGTTGCCGACGTTGGAAGTCAGCGCGGAATGCACCGACAGGTGCGAATGCATCGCGCCCTTGGGGTGGCCCGTGGTGCCGCTGGTGTACATGATGAGCGCCAGCGCGCGCTCGTCGATGAATACTTCCGGCAGGCTCGCCGGCATGTCTCGGGTTTCCTGTGCCAGCGCGTCGCACAGGCGATGCGGCAGTCCCATTTCGTCTATCGTCGCACGAAAGGCGGGGTTAGCGTACAGCTGGTCGTCGATGATCACCAGCTTGGCTTCCGCATGCGCGAGGATATAGCCGATGTCGGCCGGCGCCAGCATGGTATTGACCGGCACCCAGACCATGCCCGCCTTCAGAATGCCGTATGCGGCAATCAGGAACTGGGCCGAGTTATTGCAGATCATCGCCACATGGTCGCCGGGCTGCAATCCGCTTTTCAGCAAATGGTGGGCAAACTGGTTGCTGGCGGCGTCGAGCTGGGCATAGCTGGTGCGCTTGCCGCCTTCGACCAGCGCTGTGCGTTCGCCGAATTTGCGCGCACTGCGATGCAGCGTATCGCCAAGCGCAATGCGCCGCAACATGTTTTCCTCAATTGCCGCCTTAGCTTCCATTGCCTTCCTCCCGTGGTTGATGGATGTCGCCGATGTCGATGACGACGCTTCCCGGCGCCACCTGCGCGCCGACTTCGGTAAAAACCGCCAGCACCACGCCATCGCGCGGGGCGACCATGCTGTGTTCCATCTTCATCGCTTCAATCACGATGACGACCTGGCCGGCGCGCACGTGCTCTCCCGCGGCGACCGGCAGCGCAGCCACGCGTCCGTTCATTGGTGCGGCAATACGTCCGCTTGCGTTGCCGTTCGCCTCGCGTTCAGGGGGGGCGTAGGTGGTGTCGATCAGCGCGTGCTCTTCGCCATTGACCGCGTAATAGCAAACCGCACCAGCGAATGCATAGTCAATCTGCAGCGTGTGGTCGCCCAGCGCCAGCACGCAGGCTCCCAGCGTATTTCCCGGCGTTGCGACGCTGGCAGATATGCGCTGATCGCCGTGCCAGAGATCCCAGCTGCGCGTGCCTGCGGCGGCGATGTGCAGTTCGGCCGCGACACCATCGAGGGCAAACCGGCACAGCTGGCGATAGTTGCCACTGCTCGACCATCCGCGCAATTCATCCGCGTAACCGCCTTGGCCGAACTGGCTGCGCTGCCATGCCAGCAGCACAGCGCCGACTTGCACCGCAGTTGCGTCGGGCGCGGATTGCGTGCGCAGCGTGGCAGGAAAACAGCTGCCGATAAATGCCGTCGTGGCCTCGCCGGCGATGAATGCCGGGTGTGCCAGGCAGCGCGCCAGGAAACGGCGATTGGTTTTCACGCCGAGCAGCACGCATTCGTCGAGCGCGTGCGCGAGCCGGCGCAGGGCCTCCGCGCGGTCGCGGCCATGGGCGACCAGCTTGGCCAGCATGGAATCATAAAAAGGCGACACCTCCAGGCCGCTCGCGAGGGCGTGGTCGCCGCGTACGCCGGCAGGCGCACGCCACAGCGCGATACCGCCACTTTGCGGCAGAAAGTCCTGGGCCGGATCTTCGCCACACAGGCGTACCTCGATCGCATGGCCGCCGGCCGCGAGCCGCTGGTCTACCTGTTCCTGGTTCAGGGGCAGCGCTTCACCGAGCGCCGCGCGCAACTGCCATTCGACCAGATCGACGCCGACGACCGCTTCGGTCACCGCATGCTCGACCTGCAGGCGCGTGTTCATTTCCATGAAATAGAATTCGCCGTCGCTATCGAGCAGGAATTCAAGCGTGCCGGCGCCGCGATAGGCAATCGCGCGCGCCGCTGCAATCGACACCTCACCCATGCGTGCACGCAGTTGCGGCGTCACGGCAGGCGAGGGCGACTCCTCTATGACCTTTTGGTGGCGGCGCTGGACCGAGCAATCGCGCTCGCCCAGGTGCACCACGTTGCCATGATCGTCGGCGAACACCTGGATCTCGATATGGCGCGGCTCCGCGATTGCACGCTCGAGTATCAGCTCCGCGCTGGAAAAGGCATGCATGGCCTCCGAGCGCGCCGATTGCTGCGCCGCCGGGAAGTCGGCCGCGCCAGCGACGAGACGCATGCCGCGACCGCCGCCGCCGGCCGCCGCCTTGATCATCACCGGGTAGCCGATCAGCGCCGCTTCGTCGAGCATGCGCTGGGCTGACTGGTCGGCGCCTTCATAGCCGGGCACACACGGAACGCCGGCAGCCAGCATCAGGCGTTTGGCGCCAGCCTTGTTTCCCATCGCCGCCATCGCATCGGGCGAAGGGCCAATGAAGCGCAGGCCCGCCGCGCCGCAGGCGACTGCAAAATCGGCATTCTCAGCCAGGAAGCCATAGCCCGGATGTACCGCGTCAGCACCGCTGGCGGCAGCAGCGGCCAACAATGCCGCCACGTTCAGGTACGATGCCGCCGGTTGCGATGCCCCGATATGAACGGCCAGGTCGGCCGCCAGGCAATGCGGCGCGTCCCGGTCGGCGTCGGAATATACCGCCACCGTGCGAAAGCCGAGCCGGCGCGCAGTGCGGATGATGCGCAGCGCGATCTCGCCGCGGTTGGCAATCAGGATGGTCTTGAACGTCATGCTGCGCTACGCCTTCCGGCCGGGCAGCGTGCCCATGTATTTGCAAATAATACCCAACATGACTTCATCGGCGCCGCCGCCGATCGAGCCGAGGCGGCCGTCCCGGTAAAAGCGCGACACGACGTTATCCCAGGTGAAACCCATGCCGCCCCAGAACTGCAGGCAGGCGTCGGGCACGATGCGCGCCAAGCGGCCCGCCTTGAGCTTGGCCATCGACGCCAGTTCGGTCACGTCTTGTCCGGCCAGGTACAACTCGCAGGCGCGATAGGTCAGCGCGCGCAGGCATTCGACTTCGGTCTTCAATTCGGCCAGCTTGAAATGCACCCATTGGTTGTCGACCAGGCTGGAACCGAACAGCTTGCGTTCGCGCGCATATTCGATCGTCGCATCGATGCAGTTGTTCATGGTTTGGACATTGCTGGCCGCGATCCACATGCGCTCTTCCTGGAATTGCATCATCTGGTAGGTGAAACCCTTGCCTTCTTCGCCGATGCGATAGCGCTGCGGCACGCGCACGTCGTCAAAATGAATCAGGCCGGTGTCGGACGAATTCATGCCGATCTTCCTGATCTTCTTGCCAACCGAGATGCCCTTGGTATCCATCGGCACGATGATGAGCGACTTGTTACGGTGTGCGGGGTCGTCGGACGTATTGGCCAACAGGCACATCCAGTCCGCCTGCAGGCTGTTCGTGATCCACATCTTGCTGCCGTTGATGATGTAGTCGTCGCCGTCCTTGCGCGCGACCGTCTTGATGGCCGCGACGTCGGAGCCGGCGCCCGGTTCCGACACGCCGACGCAGGCGACCGCATCGCCACTGATGGCCGGGGCCAGGAACTGTTCGCGCAAGGCGCCCGAGCCGAAGCGGGCGAGGGCAGGGGTGGCCATGTCGGTCTGTACGCCGATCGCCATCGGCACGCCGCCGCAGTTGATGTGGCCGAGCGTCTCGGCCATCGCCACCGAGTACGAATAATCCAGGCCAAGGCCGCCGTATTCGACCGGCTTGGAAATGCCGAGGAAGCCGAGCGCGCCCATTTTGCGGAACAGTTCCTTGGCCGGGAACATCTCGGAAGCCTCCCATGCGTCGATGTTGGGATTGATTTCGCTGTCGATGAAACGCTTCAGGTTGCGTTGCAGTTCGGTGTGCTCGTGCGTAAATTGCATCTCTGTCTCCTGGTCTGATTTATGGTCTGGCGACGCCAAACTGAATTGGGTGCAGCGTGCGCCGGCGCGCTTCGTCGCAGACCGACAAGGCGCAGGCGAGTACTTTGCGCGTGTCGCGCGGATCGATCACGCCATCGTCGAGCAATCGTCCCGAGATCGTGAACGCGTGCGTTTGCTGCTCGAAGGTGTCGATCACCTTGGCGCGCATGGCCGCAATCGCGGCATGATCGACCTCGGCGTTCTTGCGGCGCATGCTCGCTTCCATCACGATCGCCATGGTGTTGGCGGCCTGCTCGGCGCCCATCACGGCGGTCTTGGCGTTCGGCCAGCTGAAGCAGAAGTCGGGACAGAAGCCGCGCCCGGACATGCCGTAATTGCCGGCCCCGAACGAGGCGCCGCAATGGACGGTAATGCGCGGCACGCTCGCATTGGCCATGGCCTGGATCATCTTGGAGCCATGCTTGATCATGCCGGCCTGCTCGGACGCCTTGCCGACGATGAAGCCGATGGTGTTCTGCAGGTAGACCAGCGGCGTGTCGGACTGGCAGCAAGCCTGGATGAAATGCGCCGCCTTGGTCGCGCCGGCCGGGTCGAGCGGGCCGTTGTTGGTGATGATGCCGATCCGGATCCCGCAGATCGCGGCGTGGCCGGTCACGGTGGCCGGACCGTAGTCGGGCTTGAACTCGAGGAAGTCGGAGCCGTCCACGATGCGGGCGATGATCTCGCGCATGTCGAGCGGCTTCTTGTGGTCGGTCGACGCGATGCCCAGCAACTGCTCTGCGTCGAAACAGGGCATGGCATACGGGCGCTCGGACCGCGCCAGGTCGCGGTTCCAGTCCAGCGTGGCCACCAGCTCGCGCGCGATGCGCAGCGCATCGGCGTCATCCTCGGCCAGGTATTCGGCCAGGCCCGATACGCTGGCGTGCATGTCGGCGCCGCCCAGTTCCTCTTCAGTGGCGATCTCGCCGGTAGCCGCCTTGAGCAGCGGCGGCCCGGCCAGGAAGGCCTTGGCCCGTTCGCGCACCATGATCACGTAGTCGGACAGCCCGGGCATGTAGGCGCCGCCGGCGGTCGATGAACCGTGGACCACGCTGATCACCGGCAGTCCGGCCGCCGACAGGCGCGCCAGCCAGTAAAACCCGCTGCCGCCATGGATGAAGGTCTCGACCTTGTACGACAGCAGGTTCGCACCGGCGCATTCGACCAGGTGGATAAACGGAAGCTTCTGGTCGTAGGCGATCTTTTGCGCGCGCTGGAATTTTTCTATGCCCATCGGCTGGACCGCGCCGGCATCGATGCCGGAATCGTCAACCACGATCATGACGCGCGCGCCGCTCACGTAGCCAATCCCGGCCAGCATGCCGCCGCCAGGAATCGAGCGCGCCGGGTCGGCATGATCGAGGCCGAAGCCGGCCAGCGTCGACAATTCAAGAAACGGCGCGCCGATATCGAGCAGGCGGCCAAGGCGGTCGCGCGGCAGCAACTGCCCGCGCTTTTCGAACAGCGGGCGCGAGGCATTCGACTTGTCGCGCGTGCGGCATTCCAGTGCGCGCAATTGATCAACCAGGTCGAGCAATTCTGCGCGGTTTTGCTGATATCCGTCGCCCTGGACCACGGTGCGCGATGCGAGCGCCGGCATCAGCTGGCCCCGCCGTCTTGGAGGATCTTCGGCAGGGTCGCCAGGTGGAAGCCGTTGAAAGGCTCGGCCGGGTTGCGCATCTCCGGCATCGGCATCCCGGGGCGCACGTTGGGCCGCCCGCCGTCTACACGCAGGGTGGTGCCCGTGATGAAGGACGCCGCGCCGGACAGCAGGAACACAATCGCAGCCGACACCTCGGCCTCGGTGCCGAAGCGCTTGAGCGGCACCGTCTGGGGAAATTCGCGTATGGTCTGGTGCATCGCCGGCGGATAGGCATCCATGCCGGACGAGGCCACGTAGCCGGGCGCCACGGCATTGACGCGCACCCCGTACTGGGCCCATTCGAAGGCGGCGGTCTCGGTAAAATTGACCATGCCCGCGCGCGCCGCGCCGGAATGGCCCATGTTCGGCATGCCGCCCCACATGTCGGCCACGATGTTGACGATCGCGCCGCCGCTGGCAGCCATGGCCTGGTTCAGGCATTCGCGCGCCATCAAGAAGCCGCCGGTCAGGTTGGTCTGCAGGACCGCTTCCCATCCCTTGAGCGAGATGTCCTTGAGCGGCGCCGGGAACTGGCCGCCTGCATTGTTGACCAGGCCATCGATGCGGCCGTGCCGCTCCAGCACCCGGGCAACCAGCGCCTTCACGCCTTCCTCGTCGCGAATATTGCAGGGGTAGGCGTCACTGCGTCCACCGGCCGCGGCGATTTCCGCCTGGACCGCCGCGAGCTTCTCCGGAGTGCGCCCGACCAGCGCTACCACTGCGCCAAGCGCGGCCAGTTCATGCGCGACGCAGCGCCCGATGCCGCTGCCGCCGCCGGTGACGATCACAACCTGGTCCTTGAATAAGGCTTGCGCAAAAATCGAACGATACATGCTGCTCTCCCAAACTGACAGTGAATTCAAACCCAGCCAAGCTGGCGCGCGGCGAGGTCGTTGAGTATCTCTTCGGCTCCGCCGCCGATCATGTAGACCTTGACGTCGCGGTAGATCCGTTCCGATTTGGTGCCGCGCATGAAGCCCATGCCGCCCAGGATTTGCACGGCGCTGTCGGCGCACAGTTGCATGGTCTGGGCCGCGAAGTTCTTCAGCATGCAAATCTGTGCCACCGGCGACTCGCCCCGTTCGAGGCGCTGCGCCAGCTCTTCCAGCATGGCGCGGGTCGCTTCGATCTGAGTTGCCATCACCACCAGCTTGTGGCGCACCACCTGGTGCTGCACCAGCTGCTTGCCGAATGTCGTGCGTTGCTGCGCCCAGTCCGACGCCTCGTCCAGGCACACGCGGGCCAGCGCATACGCCTGCATCGCCAGCGCCAGCCGTTCGTGATTGAAATTGCGCATGAAGATATCGAAGCCGCGGTTTTCCTGACCCAGCAGGTGGGCGGCCGGCACGCGTACGTTATCGAAATGCAGTTGCGCCGTATCCGAACACCACCAGCCCATTTTCTTCAGTGGCGTGCGCGTCAGGCCGGGCGAGTCGCCATCGATCAGCAGGGCCGACACGCCGCCCGCTCCCGGGCCGCCAGTGCGCACGGCAACCGTCAGGTAGTCGGCGCGCATGCCCGAGGTAATGAAGGTCTTGCTGCCGTTGACGATGTAGGCGTCGCCATCGCGCACTGCGCGGGTGGTCAGGCTGGCCACGTCCGAACCGCCGGATGGTTCGGTGATCGCCAGTGCGCTGATCTTCTCGCCCGACAGTATTTGCGGCAGTACGCGCGCCTTCAGTGCTTCGGAGCCGCCAACCAGGATCGGCGCGGCGCCGATCGAATGACTGAACAGCGACGCCAGCAGACCACCGCAGGCGGTACGCGAGAGCTCCTCGATCATCACCATTTCGTGGAAAAGGTCGCCATCGGTCCCGCCATATTGTTCCGGGTAGCCGAGGCCGAGCAAGCCAAGTTCGCCTGCGCTGCGGTACACCGAACGGGGGAAGGTTTCGGCTTCGTCCCACGCGTCCACGTGCGGCAGCAGCTCGTTGTCGACATAGCGCCTGACCGTGGCGCGAAAGGCCTTGTGTTCCGCGCTATACATGGGTGATGCCGGCATTGCCTGGTACATGAGCGATCCTCTACGTTAAGGCGCGTGGCACGCGCACCGGCATGGCAAGCAGCACTTGCGCCATGCCTTTGCCCAGCGGGTCGTTGCGCAGCGACGCCATGCCACCACCGTCCAGCGCCTGTTCGCACACGAAATTGAGCGCGTCGATGCCGGGCAGGTCGTAACGCGTGACCTTGCCCTTGACCAGGTGCGCCAGGTAGGCCGCCACGCGATCCGGCGTCAATTGGGCGCGCAAGTGTGACAACAATTCGGGCCGGCGCGCGATAACGCCGATGTTCGACGTGTCGCCCTTGTCGCCGCTGCGCGCGTACGCCAGCGTGATCAGCGGCACTTCGATCATGTCAGTGTCGACGACTGGCGCCAACGTCGCAAGTTCGGCCGCCGGCGGGACAGGTGAGTCGCAGCCAGGCGGTACCGGCACGGACACCGGCGTGTCGCCGTCTAAGGTGAACGATGGCGCCAGACGCGCTTTGTCGAGCAGGAAGGCAAACTGCTTGATGGCCGGCGCCACGCTCGGCCGGCCCGAGGCACCCGTGGTGCCGGGCGCCCATGAGGTGCCGGCCGGGGCGATCTCGCGCGCGAACAGTTCCAGCGCGCGCTTGTTCGGGTGCGCCACCGCAAGCCACATGACCGCCTCGAACAGCGGCGCATGGGCCACGTGGGGACCGTAGGAATAGGCGTCGCCAAGCACTTCGATATGGCTTGCACTGTAGTCGCCCAGGCCCAGTTTTGAGAACATGGCGCGCGTGCGCTCGAGGATCGCCTCGGCGCTGCGGCGTGCCTTGCGCTGCGCGTCGAAACCGACAATGGTCAATTGCGCGGCGCATCTGTAGCCGTCGGCATAGGTTGCGCTGACCTTGTAGGTGGGCGTGGGCGCATAGCCCCGTGCGCCGCGCACGTCGACCATGTCGGGGCCGGCCTGGTGCAAGGTCACAGCGCTGAAGTCGCATACGACGTCGGGCAGGATGTAGCGTGCCGGATCGCCGATTTCGTACAGCAGCTGTTCGGCCACCGTGGCCGGCGTGACCAGGCCGCCGGTGCCGGCCGGCTTGCTGATGCTGAAGCTGCCGTCGGCCCGGCAGGCGACGATCGGATAGCCGCTGTTGGCCCAGTCGGGCACCGCTTCCCAGTCGGTATGCAGGCCGCCGACGCCCTGGCAGCCGCATTCGATAAGGTGGCCGGCCAGGCTGGCCGCGGCCAGCCGGTCGTAGTCGTCCATGCTCCAGTCGAATTCATGCAGCAGGGCGCCCAGGGTCACCGCGCTGTCGACGCAGCGCCCGGTAATGACGACCTGCGCGCCGGCGTCGAGCGCGCGCTTGATCGACAGCGCGCCCAGGTAGGCATTGGCGCTGACGACCTTGTCGGGTAGCGGCACGCCTTCCGCGCGCAGCGTTGGCAGCAGGGGCATCACGTCGTCGCCCTCGACGATGGCAATTTTCAGCGTCAGGTTCAGCTCCGCCGCCAGGCTCTCAAGTGCGGCGGCGCAGGCGCGCGGATTCATGCCGCCGGCATTGGCGATGATGCGGATGCCGCCCGCCAGCGCATCCTTGAGCACCGAACGCATCGCCACGGTGACGAAGTCGGTTGCGTAGCCGAGTTCGGGATTCTTCAGGCGCGCCGCTGCCAGCAAGGACATCGTCAGTTCGGCCAGGTAGTCGAACACCAGGTAGTCAATCTGGCCGGAGGCGACCAGCTGGATGGCGCCGGTGGCGCTGTCGCCCCAAAATCCGGATGCGCCGCCGATGCGGACCAGGTCTTTTTTCATCATGTACCGCTCCATTGCGGCGCGCGTTTTTCGCGGAACGCCAGCTGGCCTTCTTTCGCATCCTCGGTCTGCGCGATCAGGCCGATCTGGCTCTCGGCAAACGCCATCGCCTGTTCGAACGGCAGCGCTTCGATCTGCTTGAGTGTATACAAGCCGCGCCGGATCGCGGCGGGCGATTTGTCGAGCAGGCGCGCCAGCAGGGCGTCCAGCGCGGCGTCGAGCGCATGCGGCTCGGCCACATGGTTGACCAGGCCGGCGTCGAGTGCGCGCTGGGCCGAGATCGGCTCGCCCGTCAGGCACATTTCATTGAGCAGCCGGCGCGGCAACTGGTGCTGCAGCACGGCCAGCACCTGGGCCGGGAACACGCCGACCTTGACTTCGGGCAGCCCGAAGGTGGCGCTGCTGCTGGCCACCGCCATGTCGCACATTGCCAGCAGGCCCATACCGCCGGCCATGCA
>JANYGW010000155.1 GCA_025359245.1 Massilia sp. | reverse complement strand
GACCGACGTCACCGGCTTCGGCCTGCTGGGCCACCTGCTGGAACTGGCGCGCGGCGCCGGCCTGAAGGCGCAGCTGGACATGGCGGCCATTCCCCTGCTGCCGGGCGTCGAGCAGCTGGCCCACGACGGCCACTTCACCGGTGCCTCGGGCCGCAACTGGGATGCCTACGGCAAGGACGTGACGCTGGACGCGTCGATCACGCCGGCCCAGCAAGCGCTGTTGACCGACCCGCAAACGTCGGGCGGACTGCTGGTCTCGTGCGATCCGGAGAGCGTGCCCGAAGTGCTGGCGCTGTTCGCGCGCGAGGGCTTTGAATCGGCGGCGGTGATCGGGCGCATGCAGGCCGGCCCGCCGCTGGTCGACGTCCAGGCCTGACTTCCTCCCCGGCCCCTGCCCCATGAACCGTGAACCGCTCGCCCTCGGCACCGATCCCGGATCCATGGCAGGAGCGCACAGCAGCCGCCAGCGCCTGGCCGACCTGGTCCTGACCACCAACTACCGCCAGCGCCGCTGCCTGCGCATGCTGCTGCTCACCGCCATGGTATATGGCGTCTGTGTCGCGCTGATGGCCTACGGCGCCGTCGAAGGCATATTCGAACTGCTGCCGGTGTACTGGCTGTCGGTCCTGATCCTGCTCTCGACGCTGCTGTTTTACGGGATCATCCGCAGCGGCCTCAATTTGCGCGCCGACGAGCCCACCCTCGCCTTCCCGCAGGCGCTGGTGGCGCAGTCGCTGGCCGCCGGCGCCTATGCCTTCAGCGGTCCGGTCCATCCGGCGGTGCTGATGCTGTTCCCGCTGATTATGGTGTTCGGCATGTTCGACATGAAGGTGCGCCACGCGCGCATCCTGACCGCGTATTCGATTGCCATCGTCGGCGCCTTGATCCTGTGGCGCGTCAACGAGCGACCGGATATCTACCCGGCGCGCCTGGAACTGATTTATTTCGTGATGCTGGCCACCGTGCTGCCGGCGATCTCGCAGCTGTCGGTGCTGCTCTCGACGATGCGGCGGCGCCTGAAAACCCAGAAAGCCGAACTCGAAAAGGCCATGCTCCACATCCAGGACATGGCCACCCATGACGAGCTGACCGGGCTGTCCAACCGGCGCCACATCCTCGACCAGCTGAACCAGTACGCGCTGCGCCAGGCGCGCGGCGGGCCGTCGTTCTACGTGGCGCTGGCCGACCTCGATCATTTCAAGCGCATCAACGACGTCCATGGCCATGCGGTGGGCGACGAAGCGCTGCTCACCTTCGCGCGCCAGGCGCTGGAACAACTGCGCAACACCGACGCGATCGGCCGCTGGGGCGGCGAGGAATTCCTGCTGCTGATGCCGGAAACCCCGCCCGGCGACCCGAACGTGGGCCTGGAACGCTTGCGCGCCAACCTCGCCAGCTGCGAGGCCAGCGACAGCGTGGCCGGGCTGCACGTGCTGTTTTCGGCCGGCCTGTCGCGCTACCGCGACGGCGAAGCGGTCGAAGCGACCATCGAACGGGCCGACCGCGCCATGTACGCAGCCAAGGCGGCCGGGCGCAACCGCACGGTCGCGCTCTAATCCTAGTGGCGCTGGCTATCGCGGCGCCGCTGATGGCGCAGCATGTCCAGTTTGCTGTGTGCCTCGCCCAGCCGGTGAATCGCAAACGCCAGCCAGACGCCGCCGGCGATGCCGGCCAGCGTCACAAGTAGAGTTTCCATGACGAATATCCTTCAAGGTGACCAGGATCAAGGCGTGCTTTACTTTGACATTGCGCGCACCGCCACTATTTGACGCAAGTCAAGTCGCACGCGCTCCGAGACTTTTTGCTATCGTGCGCGCCGCACAGGCGTACCATGGCCATTCCAAGTTATCGAGGAGAGTGCCATGTCCTACGTTGATGGATTTGTCGTACCTGTACCAAAAAGTAACATTGAAGCCTATCGCCAGATGTCCGAGCGCTGCGCCGCGATCTGGCGCGAACACGGCGCGCTGCAATTTCGCGAGTGCGTCGGCGACGACGTCAAGCCCGGCAAGCTGACCTCGTTTCCGCAGGCAGTCGACCTGCGCGACGGCGAAACCGTGGTGTTTTCGTGGATTATCTACGCGTCGCGCACGCACCGCGACGAGGTCAATGACAAGGTGATGAAAGACCCGCGCATGGCCGACATGATGAAGCCCGAAAACATGCCGTTCGACGGCAAGCGCATGATTTACGGCGGCTTCGACATGATCGTCGACCGTTGATCGCCTTGACAAACGCAGTGGGCCTCACGTAAAGTAGGCCCATGTCTTCCTCCCTGCATCTGTCCTCTTTCCTATCGTTCGCTGGCGCGCTATCGCCAGCGACACTACTAGCACGCGCGTAATTTTTACCCGCAGTGCCACGCCGGCTCCCCGCCGGCGCCAGTAAAACCCCAGGAAAGCTCGACCCGATGTTCGCACCCGCCATCATTCGCATCACCCTGCTACTGCTAAAGCTACCGATCGGTTGCCTGGCCTAGCGTTCTGTGGCCGCCCGGCAGCCTGTCGCCACACCGCGCTTCCCTTTTCGCTTTGCATACCAGGAGTATCCGATCATGATGACCAATCCCGCCGCCAAATACCGCGCCTTCCCCGCCATCGACCTGGCCGACCGCCAATGGCCAGGCAAGACCATTACCCGCCCGCCGATCTGGATGAGCACCGACCTGCGCGATGGCAACCAGGCGCTGATCGAGCCGATGAGCCCCGAAAAGAAGCTGCGCTTTTTCGATTTGCTGGTCCAGATCGGCTTCAAGGAAATCGAAGTGGGCTTTCCGTCGGCTTCGCAGACCGATTTCGATTTCGTGCGCAAGCTGGTCGACGAAAAGCGCATTCCCGACGACGTCACCATCATCGTGCTGACCCAGTCGCGCGATGAACTGATCCGCCGCACCGTGGAATCGGTGGTGGGCGCCAAACGCGCCATCGTCCACCTGTACAACTCGGTGGCGCCGGTATTCCGGCGCGTGGTGTTCAACATGACGCGCGAGGAATTCACCGCGATCGCCGTCAACGGCACCAGGCTGGTCAAGGAATTGGTCAGCGCGCATCCGCACACCGAATGGGGCTTCGAATACAGCCCCGAGTCGTTCTCGACCACCGAGCTCGATTTTTCGCTGGCCATCTGCGACGCCGTCAGCGCCGCCTGGCAGCCTGCCCCGGCGCGCAAGATGATCTTCAACCTGCCCTCGACGGTCGAATGCAGCACGCCCAATGTGTACGCCGACCAGATCGAATGGATGTCGCGCAGGCTGGCCCGGCGCGACAGCATCGTGCTCAGCGTACATCCGCACAATGACCGCGGCACCGCCGTCGCCTCGGCCGAACTGGCCGTGATGGCCGGCGCCGACCGCGTCGAAGGCTGTTTGTTCGGCAATGGCGAACGCACCGGCAATGTCGACCTGGTCACGCTGGCGATGAATTTGTACACCCAGGGCGTGCATCCGGGGCTCGATTTTTCCGATATCGACACGGTGCGCAAATGCGTCGAGGAATGCAATGAATTGCCGGTCCATCCGCGCCATCCGTACGCCGGCGACCTGGTGTTCACCGCCTTTTCCGGTTCGCACCAGGATGCGATCAAAAAAGGCTTCGCCAAGCAGCAGCCGGGCGCGTTGTGGGAAGTGCCGTATCTGCCGATCGACCCGGCCGATCTGGGCCGCAGCTACGACGCCGTGATCCGCGTCAACAGCCAGTCCGGCAAGGGCGGCATGGCGTACTTGCTGGAGCAGGAATTCGGCCTGGTCTTGCCGCGCCGCCTGCAAATCGAATTTTCGCGCGCCGTGCAAGCGGTGGCCGACGCCACCGGCCGCGAAATCGCCGCCAAAGATATCCACAAGATTTTCTGCGAAGAGTATTTCGAGCAAACCACGCCGTACAGCTACGACGGCCACCGCATGGTCGAAGACAGCAGCAATGCCGAATCGGTGCAGATCGACATCACCGTCACGCACCAGCAAGCGCCGCTGGCATTGCAAGGCGGCGGCAATGGCCCGATCGACGCCTTCGTCAACGCGCTCGGACTCGATA
>JANYGW010000151.1 GCA_025359245.1 Massilia sp. | reverse complement strand
GATCAAGATCAGCATGGGGCCCCGCTTTCGCGAGGACGACGTTAGGCGGCGGTTTTTTCTGCCGGGACCAAACGCCGCTGCAAGACGAAAATCGGCTGCGCCCACTGCATGTCTTTTTTCTTCTTGCTGGTGATGAGCGTCAGCTCCGACGGATCGTAGACGTCCGTGTTGTGCGTCAACGGCGTCGTCATCAAATACTGCGCCTCGGTGTTCTTGAGGAATTCGCCGACCAGCTGGATGTTGCGGATATCGAGGTGGGCAAACGGTTCATCGATGAATACGAAGCCGCCCGAACCATCTTCCGATTTCAGCAAGCCAATCAGCAGCACCAGCGACTTCATCACCTGCTGACCGCCCGACGCCTCGCCGTCATTCATCCCGATCTGGTCCTTGCCGTCGAACTTGAAGCGCACGTGCAAGCCGGCCTGCGCCAGCTGCACGTCGTCGTTCTCGAGCCGCACCGTATCGGCATTGACCTCGATGCCCGCCAGTTCGCCCAACTCCTTGATGTTCTTGGAATAGGTCTTGATCGTATAGCGCAGCCGTTCGATGTAGGCGCCGCGCGCATTGCCGGTCGCTTCGATCGCGCGGTTGTTCTGGTAGCGCCGCTCGTCGGTCTCGGACTGGCGGCCTTGCAGCTGGTCGTTCAGGCGGTAATGCTGGTCGATGACGGTCGCGTCCAGTTCCCAGTCGTCGCGCGCCAGGCTGTGCTGGAGCGACGCCACGCGCAGGTCCACCTGGTGCGAGTTCTGGTGTTCGGACACCAGCGAGGCGCGCCGTGCGCGCCGGCGCCAGCTTTGCGGCAGGTGGCGCCAGCTGCGGCGCAGGTCGACCAGCGTCTTGGCGTGTTCGGCGCGCTGCTCGATCTGGCGCTTGTGGCCCAGGCGCAGGCCTGCTTCGCCTTCGGACAAGGCCAGGCGCGCGTTCTGCCATACGGTGTCGGCACGCGTGCGCGCCACCGTGGCGGCCTTGGTCAAGCCTTGCAATTCACCCAGGCGGGTGCCGATTTCCAGCCGTTCGGCTTTCAGCGGCGCGGTATTGCGCAGCGCCTCTTCAAACTCGGCGTGGCGCGCAGCCAGCTCCTTGGCGGCGTCGACGCCGGCAATGCGGCCCTTGAGCGCGCCCACTTCGGCGGCCAGTTTGCTGATCGCCAGCGTCAGTTCATCTTCTTTCGCTTCCAGCGCTGGCAAGGACTTCTGCAACGCTTCGAGGCGCTGCGTTCGGCCGGCCTGGCCGAAGCGGTAGCGCGCTGCTTCCACGAACAGCGAGCGGCCGCCGCGGCGTTCGCGGTGGTAAGCGTCCGGCGTGATCCATTCGTCATCCTTGGACAGCTTCATGCCCGCTTCCACCGAATCGACGCGGTCGATGCGGGCCAACTGGTCGATCAGCCATGACGGCGCGGGCGCCGAAAAACGCACCACCGACAGCAGGCTGTCGTCCTTCGAATTGGGAGCATCGATACACTCGGGCACGATGAAGTGGCGATAGCGTTCCTTTTCCGCCAGGCGGTAAGCGGCCGGCGCATCTTTCGCACGCTCGAGCAGCACCACCGAGGCGTAGCCGCCGAGGATGCCTTCGATGGCGCCCTGCCATTTGGCGTCGGTCACTTCGACGATATCGGACAGCATCGCGTGCGGAATGCCGGCATCGCGCAGCGCCCGGCGCATGCCGCGCACCGCTTCCGGCTCCGGCATCGTGGTCTTGCCCTGCAGCGCGGAGATGGTTTCCTGCTCGCCCGCGATGCGGGTCGACAGCGCGTCGCGCGATTGCTTCTGGCGCGCCAGCTCGACTTCTTTTCCGTCCAGCTGGGCCGCCACTTCGGCAATATCTGCGCCCGAATCGGCCGCCAGCTTTTGCAGGCGTTCCTTCTGTTCGAGCAGGCTGTCGAGCGGCTTGAGCTTGGTATTGACTTGCGTGAGGCGGCCGGCCAGCACCGTGCCTTCCTGCTCCAGCAAGGTTTCGTTCTGCTGCGCTTCGGTCAGCGCCTTCGCTTGCGCGGCCAGCGCATTGCGCTTTTCGATCAGCGCCGAATCGGCTTGCGCCATCGGCTTGCGCTGTTCGCGCAGCGTCTTGCTGACCGATCCTGCCTTCTCGCGCGCTTCATGGTATTCGAGCGACGGCAGCACTTCTTCGAGCAGGTTGCGGCGTTCCTTGTGCAGGTCTTCCCACTGGTGGTAGTTGGCCACCCGCAGGCGCAGGCCTTCCAGGTTGGTGCGCGACGCTTCCAGCTCCGTCTCGAAACGCTTCAGCTCCGTTTCGGTGTCGCGCTGGTGGCGCTTCGCTTCGTCGTAGGCGTCCAGCACTTCCTTGTCGCCGAAGACCTGGAACACCAGGTCGAGCAACTGGCGCGGCGCGTATTCGCACAGCTTGTCGGTTTCGCCCTGCTCGAGTGCCAGCACCTTGGCCATCGCGGGCGAGAGCCCTGCGTTGGCCAGGCGCTTGCGGTAGTTTTCCACGCCGAGCCAGTCGCTGGCCTCGGTCACTTCCTCGATCTGGATATTCCCGGGCCGCATCAGGTACTGGCGTTTCCAGTCGCCGCCGTTCTTCTGGATCTGGCAGAACAGTGTCACTTCGTCGTCGCTGAAAAAACCGGAGCTGCGGAACGGACGGTTCGACAGCTGGCGCCCGACGTTCTTGTTGTCGACCACGGCGCGTATCCATGCGGTCTGCTGGCCGGAGTGGCGTGCATAATGCTTGTAGGTGCGGCCCATCGAACAATCGAGTCCGAACAGGGTGCGCAGCGCGTCGAGCAAGGTGGTCTTGCCGGAGCCGTTCTGGCCGGCGATCGTGATGATCTTGGCGTCCAGCGGGATGTTCTTGATCCGCTGCCAGTAATCCCAATGGACCAGTTCTAATGATTTAATGTGGAACATGGGCTAGCCTCAGGTTGGGGTGTCGGCAGCATCGCCAGGTTCGGCGGCAGGTTCGGCTTCAGGCACGGCATCGGCGACGACGGCAACCGCGGCCGGTGCGCGCCTGAACACGTCGGCCAGGGCGCCGTTGATGATGCGTTCCTTGAGCACGTCGGTGTCCATCAGCAGATCGAGCAGCGGGCCTTCGAGGATCACGTCGCCGCGCCGCTCGATGAAGTGCATGCGCGACAGTGCGCCCAGGTTCATGTCCATGCGCGTCTTCTTACCGAGCTTGTCGCCGAAGTCCGACAGCAGCGCGGTGTACGAAATGCCGATCGAGGTGTCTTCGGCGCGCGGCATCGGCTTGTCCTTGTCGAACATGTCGTCCTGGTCGTCGTCGGCGTTCTGGTGCGTTTCCTGGCGTTCGCGCTTGGGCAGGATGATCTGCGCCCACAGCACCACCAGCAGCGCCACGCCGTCGCGCGTGAGGCCGAAATTATTGTTCTGCCAGATGTCCTTGGCGCCGAAAATCTTCGGCTCCACTGCGCGGTGCAGCGCCAGCGTCACGTGGTCCGCGTAGACGTTGTCGATCATCTTCAGGCCCGACTCAAGCAAGCGCTTGTCGACTTCGGCCCGGAACAATTCGTCCGACAGCACGCGCTTGACCAGCTTGTCGTCGCGCCGCAAGGTCTGGTGCGTGAGCAGGCGCGCGATCAGGATTTGGGAATCGTCATTCATCAAGCGGGCCGCTTTCCAGGTCTAGTGAGAGGGTGGCGATCGACATGGCCGCCACGTGCGGATCGTTCAGCTTGACCATGTCGTCGGTCGGCGTGAAGGTCACCGGCAGGCGCGCCAGTTGCGCGGTGGCGCCTTGCAGGCTGGCTTCGGCGGCGTCGCCAAGGAGCGGCAGCATCGAGGCGCGGTAGGAGGCAATCGCAAAACTGGCAGGCAGCAGCGCGTCCTGGATCGGCACCGACTTCGGGCCGTCCTCGGAGAAGCTGGGGAAGTTGCCAAGGTGCGCGAAGTCGGCCAGGCGGGCCAGCCAGTCGTCGAGTTCGGCCTGCATCGGCGGCGCCTCGTTGACCGTCAGCGGCGCATCCTGGCCGACCGGCAGGCCCGCTTGCGCCAGCACCGCGTTGCGTTCCTGCAGCAGTTCGGTTTCGGCCACGTCGATCATCTCGGCCGGCGTGACGAACATCGGCATCACCGGGCGGTCGATTGCACCGGAGGCCAGCGAGGCCAGGTCGTCGTGCGCCAGCAGCCAGCGCTTGACGTCGGTGGTGGACAGGCCGGACTGGCCCAGGTGCACGCGCTGGCGTTCGATCTGGTTGAGCGCACGCGAGAACATGCCCTGCATGTTCAACAGTGCGCTCTGGGCGCGGCCGATCGCCTGCGCCGCCTTGTGGGTGGCGGCATCGGCGCGCTCGTCCGACGTGATGGCGCGCAGGATCAGCGAGCCCTTCTCGACCCAGTCGCAGGCCATATGCCACTTGGCCTGCGAGGTGCGCAGCTTGAATTCGGAACCGGAGGCGATCGCGTCGCGGAATTCTTCGGTCAGGTCGACCAGGCGGCCCAGCAGATGCTTGAGCTGTTCGACGGTGACGCCGCCGACTGCCTGGGCGCCGGCCACTTGGGAGAGCAGGAAGCCCATTTCGGCTTCGTCGTCGGCCGCGCCCATCGACAGCAAGGTGTCGAGCGCGGACAGCACGTTGCGCGCCATCGGCGTGACGCGGTACACGGCCGCCTGCGTGTCCCAGGCCAGCAGGCCGTGCGAGCGCAGGCGCATCAGCACAGTTTCCAGGCTTTCGGGAATCAGGTAGGACAGCTTCTGGTTGATGTCGGGCCGGGTGAAGGCCGAGGTGCTGGTGTCGGCGGCCAGCTCGCGCAGCACCAGGAGGCGGATCAACACGCCGTCGGAGCCGCCGTGGAACAGCGCCGTGAACGCCTGCAGCGTCGGCTGCGCGCGCTTTAAATGGAATACCTGCTCGATTTCATCGGCCGAAATTCCGGCGTGAAAGTGCGACTGCAGCGAATCGTGATCGTCCTGCCCTGGGGTCAGTGTTTCTGCAGCCAAAGCCGCTCCTGCCGTTATTTCCATCATCTATTTCGGGTGTTTCTCAACTCAATCGCGGGGGCGTCAGTATATCAGTTCAGCCCAGCCCGGCAGGAGAAATCGGGGATGCGGGAATAATGTCAATCCGTCAATACATCGAGATACAGATCCACCGTCACCCATGCGCGTGCGTATTGGTTGCGACCGGTGAACGTGCGACCTTGCAGAATTCGCGGAACCAGTTGAGCGCACAAAAATAGCCAGGCGTCATCGTCGCGCACGCGGGGATGACGTTGGAACTTGTATTCTTGTTTCGTTCTTCGCGATTTCTGTCAGGATTAACGCCTCACGCAATCGTCTATTTTTTGATGATCTTGTCGATCGTCTGCTGCACGAACTCGCCGTCCTCTTCGGAAAAGCGCAGCTTGACCGGATACCACTCGTGCCCCGGCGCGAGCCACAGGTCGATGTGCTGGGCGCTCGCATCGGACGGCGGCAGCTTGACCAGGTGGACCGCCGGCATGCTGCCCATGCCGGTATTGAGCACTTCGCGCCCCAGCACCTTGAAGGTCCACACCTCCGCGTCGCGCCGCCCTGCCACGAAAAATTTCCATTCCGAGCCCACGACGAACTTCTCCGGCGCGGCGCGCGCGAGCGCCGCCAGCTGCCATTGGGCGCTGCCGCGATCCTGCTCGCCGCCCAGGATCGGATAACTCAACTTGCCGTCGTTGAAGGTAATCGTCTTCGCAGCGCGGTCGAACGTGGCCGTGGTCGCGTCCTTGCGAAAGCGCTTTTCATGGAAGCGCGACGGCGCCAGGCCGAAGGCGTCGATCGTCCCTTCGGTGCGGTTCTCAAGGATCTTGCCCAGGAAGCTGGCGCGCGCCACATCGTTCGCCGCATACGTGCCATCGCCGACGCGCCAGTTGACCAGCGCATCGCCGCCCAGCGAAATGCCCTTCTTGCGCGCGTCGATCTTGTAGACCAGGTCGGCCGACGGCGGCAAGTCGAACGCGCGCTTGATCACCAGATGGTCCTGCGCCACTGCGCCGGCCATGGCCAGCAGCAGGACGGCGCCTGCGGCGACTTGCTTGAACTTCATACTGTGCATATCAGTTTCCTGCCACTGTGGGGACGATCGCGCGGATCGTCCGGGTCGTTACGGCGCCACTGGCCTCGGTGCTGCGCAACTGGACCGGATACCACTCGTGTTCCGCCGCCAGCCACACTTCGAGGCCCGTCCTGTATGACCCCGGCGCCGGCTGGAACGACAGATGCCACGTCGCCAGCCTGCCCATCGGGGTCTCGATTTCTTCCTTTCCCGCCACGACAAAACGCATCGCGACAGCGTCCTTCTCCTCACCCACCAGGATCTCGATATCGGCGCGCAGCTGCCTGCGATCGGCGCGCGCGATGCCCGCCAGTTGCAGCGGCAGGCTCGCCTTGTCTTGCGTACCCGGCGCCATCGGCACGCTCGCCTCGGACGCCGAAAAACTGATGCGGCCCTGCTGCGCATTGAAATGGGTCGCCGTGCGCGCCTTGCTGCCGTGCTGCGCGCGCAGCTCGCGCGGCACGATGCCGGCCGCGCCGACCGTCCCTTCGCTGGCCAGCTCCAGCGGCGCGCTGGCGCCGGCTTCGATGCGCACCGTCAGTTGGTACTGGCCCCTGCCATGGCGCCAGTTCATGACCGCGCTGCCGCGGCGCTCGTTGCCGTCCGCCTCGACCCGCAGCACGTCGAACACCAGTTGCGCCGGCGGCGGCAGGCTGACCTTGTAGCCCGGCCGCGCCGCCCTGGCCGCCTTGGCAGCCGCTGGCGGCGTGGCCAATTGTACTTGGGGCATGGGATTCGCAGCGCCAGCGTCTGCCATGCCGGACGGCGGCGCGCTTTCAGCTTCCGCCACCGGCGCGAGCAATTCGGCGACGATCGGTGGCGGCGCCGGCGCCGCCGGCGCTGACAGAGGCGCCCCACCCCAGTCGAGCGCCGCATAGTGCAGCAGGATCGAGGCCGCACAGACCGCCACTACACGGCGCCATCGGAACATGTGCGTAGCGGTCGTCATATGCCAGTGTAACGCTCGCCGCGCCGTTTTCGATGACAGGACAGCCGCCACGCCTGCCCGGCATGACGCAATTCACAACATTTTTTGAAGCGCAATTCATTATCTGCTACGCTAAGGCTTCACCCCAATGGAGACTGCTATGCTCAAACCGCAAATGCCTAACATTCCCGGCGTCGGCGCCGTGACTGATACCCTCGATTTCGTCAAGAACCTGTGGGGAAGCATGAGCGTGCCAGGCATCAGCATTCCAGGAATGGCCACGCCGACGCTGTCGGTCGACGACCTGGACAAGAAAATCGCCGACCTGAAAGCAGTCGAATCCTGGCTCAACCTGAACCTGTCGATGCTGCGCGGAACGATCCAGGCGCTGGAAGTCCAGCGCGGCACCATCGCCACGCTCAAGTCGATGGGCGCGGCCTTGTCGAACGCTGTCAAGCAGCCCGGCGCCAATGAGAAATCGGTGCTGGCGGCCGCTCCTTATGCGTCGGCATTTTTCTCGCAGCCGGCGGTCGAACCGATGGCACGCGTTGAACCGAAGCCGGAAGTCAAGCCGGAACCGAAGCCCGAGCCGGCCGCGGCCAGCGCGGCGACGACGCCGGCAGCGGCGGCCATGGCCAATCCGGCGGTCTGGTGGAATATGCTGCAAGACCAGTTCAAGACGGCCGTGACGACCGCCATGTCGTCCGATGCGATGGCCGGCGCAAGCGCCATGGCGCAGGATGCCGCGAGCAAGCTGGGCGCAGCATCGGCCGGCAAACTGGGCAAGGCGATGGTCAAGGCCAAGCCGGCCGCGAAGCCGGCCGCCAAGAAGCGTGCGCCGGCCAAGCCGAAGGCCAAACCAGCGTAAACTACGCCTTACAAAAACCAACGTCGTCCTCGCGCATGCGGGGATCCATACTGAATTTGCTCAGCATGGATCCCCGCGTTCGCGAGGACGACGTTGTTTTAGGGTTGCGCTAATCAGCAGTTAGGATTGCCTGCTGCGCCAACCCATCAAGCCAGTTTCTGGATCCGGATGGCGTCAATCAAGCCATCTTCCTGGCGTTCCACTTTCGATACCGCGATCAGGCCCTCATCGGCCATCTGCTGAACCTGGTCATGCACTGCCTGAAACAAGGGCAAGGTATCGCCCTTCGCGGCAACTGGCTTGATCCAGGCGCTGTTACCAACTCTCATCTTTTCGTAGACTTCTTTTGCGATGTCGCGCATGTACGTCCCTTTCCCGTAGGTCTGCGGATTATCCCGCGCAGATTGCAGTTTATCACCAGCGGGCGCAGGCACAAGGGAAACGCGTGCGTCTCAGGCCGCTTGTGACTGATCGTCACCCGTTTTGGCGCGCGGACACAGCGACGCCAGCTGCTCCATCAGCTGGGCGAAACGCTGCTGCCCGGGCTGGACCTTGTCGACATGCAGCAACACCTCGGTCGCCTCGTTCGACAAGGCTTCGTCATAGCCCAGCTGCTGCATGTGGGAAATGAGGATCTGGGCCGAATTGAACAGGATCCGCAGATTGTTCGGCAGGGACGCGCGCGCCTGCCGCATCCAGGCGACCGCCTCCGGCAGCTTGCCGGTCTTCCACAAGGACACACCTTCATTCATCATGTCGGTGGCTTCCTTCTTCGACGACTTGATCAGCGCGTAGCCTTCTTCGCTCATGCGCGCCTTGTCGAACACCCTCTGTACCTCGTCCAGCAGCAGGCTGTTGTCGTGGTTGTTCCTGATCACGTAGCACAGCAGCTCCACGGGCGACTCCTTGACGCCGACGGCGAACAGCAGCGTCGCCAGTTCGATGCAGACCGGGATGTCGGGGCGCTCGGCGCTGTCGGCCAGCATCTCGTCGAGCTCGTTGCCGGCCAGGCGCGCGCGCCGGAAGTCGCCGCTCTCGTGGTACACCATGCCTTCGGTGATCTTCGCGCGCAGCCGGATCTGGTCGGTCGTAAATTCCTTCTGCACCAGCGCCAGCAGTTGCAACGCCTCCTTGGTATCGTTCTTCTGGCCGCACACGCGCGCCAGTCCCAGGTAGGGATCGGCGCTCTTCATCACCGAAAATTCGCCGATCGCGATGCATTTGCGGAACGCTTTCTCGGCCATGCCCATATTGCCCAGCTTCAGCGAGACCTCGCCCAGCGCGCGCTGGCGCGTGACCGAGTTGGGCGACAGTTTCGCGGCCCGCTCGAGGACATTGCACGCCTCCTCGGTCTGGCCCATGGCGTTGTGCGCCTGCGCCAACTGGTCGTAGGCATCCATGTAATAGCGGTTCTCGGCGATCACGGCCTGGAAGATCTGGCGCGCCTGCTCGAACTCGCCGTTGGCCATGCGGATCCTGGCCAGGCCGGCGCGCGCCCATTGGTATTCGCGCTCCTGCAGCACGCGCTCGTAGGCTTCGCGCGCCTTGCCCGGTTCGCCGCTCTTGAGCATCAGGGCCGCCTTCATGCGCAGCAGGTCGATTTCATGCACCTTGTGCAGGGCGATCTGCTCGTCGCACATTCTTGCCGCGCGCAGGAAGTCCTTTTCGCCGTAGGCCTGGTCGATCTGGCGGAACACTTGCTTCTTGTGCCATACCCGGTTCAAGCGCGTCAGCAATACCCCTTCGGTGATCGGCTTGATCAAGTAGGCATCGGGCTGGTGCTCGGCCGCGCCCATCACCGACTCGGTGCTCTTTTCGGCCGACACCATCAGCCACACGCAGCTGGGCATCAGCAGATTGCGCACCCGTACTTCTTCGAGGATCTGCTGGCCGTTCTTGCCTTCGCCGAGATTGAAGTCGCACAGCACCACGTCGTAGCGGCTGCGCAACAGCAGCGCCATCGCCTCGCCGCCGCTGGCGGCCTGGTCGATATTCTTGGCGCCCAGGTTGCGCAGGCTTTCGCGCATCAGCTGGCGCACGCCGACGAAGTCGTCGACGATCAGGTAGTGCTTGCTCGACCAGTCCACGTGCTGGGCGGAGGTGGCCAGCGAAGCGTTCAGTTTGGCCGTTTCGATCATGGCAGGCTCAACACGAAGCAGCCGCCGCCATAGGCGCCGCCGTTCTCCAGCCGCACGCTGCCGATCCGGTCACGGTGTTTATGCATCTTGGCCACCTCGCTCGAAAAATACAGCCCCAGGCTGGTACTGTTGGTGAGGAAATTGACGCCGGCGCTGGCGCCGTGCATGGCCGCCGCGCCGGCTTCCAGCATGGCCGCCGGGTAGCCGCGGCCATTGTCCTCGACCCGTATTTCCAGGCAGCCATCCACCTGAGCGATGGTAATGCGAATTTTGTCTGTTGTGTAATTGATCGCGTTATTGATCGCGTGGCCGAGCACGCCGATGATCAGGTCTTCGTCGAAATGCCAGATCAGCGCCGGGTCGAAATCGGTCTCGAGCGCAATGCCCTTCGAGGTCAGCAGCACCCGGCCGGCCGCCACCACCTGCTCGACCAGGTTGCCCAGTTCCAGCGGCTGCACGTCGAACGGATATTCGGGCTTGCCGACCTGTTTGTACAACGCCAGCAGCTGGATCAGGTTGTCGTTGAGGCGCTTGGTCTGGTACAGCATGTGGGCCATCTGCGGATACGCCGACTCGGTCTCGGGCGAGGCGTTCACCAGCAGCGTTTCCAGCGTGCCGCTGAGGACGCTGATGGAATTTTTCATATCATGCGCCGTTGACGCAAGAAACAGGAACAGCTCGTTCGACCTTGGCGTATCGTCCATCTTGTTCAATCTCCACTGGGGCGCGGCCGCCTGGATGAGAGTTGCCGCACGCCAATTATACGTCGCTTATTGCGTGGTTTTCGGTTTGTCCGTGCGGTGTTGCAATACGTTACTTTTGCCCCGCATGGCAAGGGCAGACCGCGGTTGCGATGGCCTCACTGCGGTCTATTGCCGCCGCATGACAAGGGGTCAGACCCCGGTGTTTCCGTTAGGGGGGCTGACCCCGATTGGGTTGGCGTCCGGCCTTGGAGTCATCAGACCTCGATGAGGCCAACGCAACCGGGGTCAGACCCCCTAACGGAAACACCGGGGTCTGACCCCTTGTCATGC
>JANYGW010000173.1 GCA_025359245.1 Massilia sp. | reverse complement strand
CTCGGCGGCCAGGCGCAGGTGAAAGGCGTGGCCGGCACCTGGAAGGACTTGACCGACTCGGTCAACTCGATGGCCGGCAACCTGACCGGCCAGGTGCGCAACATCGCCGACGTGACCACGGCGGTAGCCAACGGCGACCTGTCGAAAAAGATCACGGTCGACGTCAAGGGCGAGATTTTAGAGCTGAAAAACACGATCAACGTGATGGTCGACCAGTTGTCGTCGTTCGCCTCCGAAGTGACGCGGGTCGCGCGCGAGGTCGGCACCGAGGGCAAGCTGGGCGGCCAGGCCTATGTGCCCGGCGTGGGCGGCACCTGGAAGGACTTGACCGACAACGTCAACTTCATGGCGTCCAACCTGACCGGCCAGGTGCGCAACATCGCGGCGGTGACGACCGCGGTGGCGCGCGGCGACCTGTCCAAGAAGATCACGGTCGACGTCAAGGGCGAGATCCTCGAGCTGAAAGACACCATCAACGTGATGGTCGACCAGTTGTCCTCGTTCGCCTCCGAAGTGACGCGGGTCGCGCGCGAGGTCGGCACCGAGGGCAAGCTGGGGGGCCAGGCCAATGTGTCCGGCGTGGCCGGCACCTGGAAGGACTTGACCGAGAACGTCAACCAGCTGGCGGCCAACCTGACCAACCAGGTGCGCGCGATCGCCGAAGTGGCCACCGCGGTCACGCGCGGCGACTTGTCGCGCTCGATCCAGGTCGAGGCGCGCGGCGAAGTGTCCTACCTGAAGGACAACATCAACGAAATGATCCGCAACCTGAAAGAGACGACCCAGAAGAACGCGCAGCAGGATTGGCTCAAGACCAACCTGGCGCGCTTTACGCGGCTGCTGCAGGGCCAGCGTGACTTGCAGGCGGTGACCAAGCTGATCCTGTCGGAACTGGCGCCGCTGGTGTCGGCCCACCACGGCGTGTTCTACATGATGGACTCGCAGGAGATGGACGCGCGCCTGCGCATGATTGCCAGCTACGGCTACCGCTCCAGCCGCAAGCTGGCCACCTCCTTCCTGCCGGGCGAAGGCCTGGTCGGACAGTGTGCGATCGAAAAAACCCGGATCTGGCTGACCGACGTGCCGCGCGATTACATCGTCGTCTCGTCTGGCCTGGGCGCGGCGCCGCCGACCAACATCGTGGTGCTGCCGATCCTGTTCGAGCAGCAGGTCAAGGCGGTGATCGAGATTGCCTCGCTCGACCGCTTTACCGAAACCCACTTGTCCTTCCTCGACCAGCTGATGGAATCGATCGGCGTGGTGCTCAACACGATCGAGGCGAACAGCCGCACCGAGTCGCTGCTGACCCAGTCGCAGTCGCTGGCGCAAGAACTGCAGCAGACCAACCAGGAGCTGGCCGAGAAGGCGCGCCTGCTGTCCGAGCAGAACATCGAGGTCGAACGCAAGAACCGCGAGGTCGAGCAGGCCAAGCTGGCGCTGGAAGAAAAGGCGACCCAGCTGGCGCTGTCGTCCAAGTACAAGTCCGAGTTCCTGGCCAATATGTCGCACGAGCTGCGCACGCCGCTCAACTCCCTGCTGATCCTGGCGCAGCAGCTGTCCGACAACCCCGAGGGCAACCTGTCGGGCAAACAGGTGGAGTTCGCCAAGACCATCCACGGCTCCGGCTCCGACCTGCTCACGCTGATCAACGACATTCTCGACCTGTCCAAGATCGAGTCGGGCACGGTCACGCTGGACGTGTCGGAATACCGCTTCCAGAACCTGCGCAACTATGTCGACCGCACTTTCCGCCACATGGCCGAGGCCAAGCACCTGGGCTTCTCGGTCGAACTGGCCGACGCCTTGCCAACGGCCGTGATGACCGATACCACGCGCTTGCAGCAGGTGCTCAAGAACCTGCTGTCGAACGCGTTCAAGTTCACCAGCCACGGCCAGGTGGCGCTGGAAATCTCGCTCGTCACCAGCGGCTGGACGTCGGACCATCCGAACCTGGTGCACGCCGATGCGGTGCTGGCGTTCTCGGTCAAGGATACCGGGGTCGGCATCGCGTCCGACAAGCTGCAGCTGATCTTCGAAGCGTTCCAGCAGGCCGACGGCTCCACCGCCCGCAAGTACGGCGGCACCGGCCTTGGCCTGTCCATTTCGCGCGAACTGGCACGCCTCTTGGGCGGCGAGATCCGGGTCGAGTCGGTGGTCAACGCCGGCTCCACCTTCACCCTGTTCCTGCCGTACAACCGCGCCGGCTTCATCAACTACGACCAGGCGCGCCAGACCCAGCCCGCCCGCATGGCGCCCCCGGCCCAGGTGGTGTACACCAGCGCGCCCCAGTATGCGAGCGACGTGGCCGTGGTCGACAGCGATCCCGGCCAGCAGCAGGTCGAATATTCGTCGCTGCTCGATGACCGCGGCCTGATCGCACCGGGCGATCCATCGGTGCTGGTAATCGAGGACGACGAGCGCTTTGCGCTGGAAGTGGTCGAATACGCGCGCGAAAAAAACTTCAAGGCAATCGTCACCAACAAGGGCGATTCTGCCCTGTCGCTGGCGCGCGACTACCTGCCGTCGGCGATCATCCTCGACATCGACCTGCCCGACATCGACGGCTTCACGGTGCTCGACCGCCTCAAGCGCGACCCGAGCACGCGCCACATTCCGGTGCATGTGATGTCCAACCTGCGCGAGCGCGAACGGGCGCTGCGCCAGGGCGCGATCTCGTACATCAACAAGCCGGTTGCGCGCGAAACGCTGCAGGACGAGTTCAACCGGATCCAGAAATTTCTGCTGGGCGGCAAACGCAGCCTGCTGGTGGTCGACGACGAGAAAATGCAGCGCGATTCGATCATCGCACTGATCGGCGACGCCGACCTGCGCATCGTGGCGGTGGAAACCGGCCAGGCCGCGCTGGAGGCGCTCAAGGCATCGCATTTCGACTGCATGGTGCTGGACCTGACCTTGCCCGACATCAGCGGCTTCGACCTGCTCGACCTGATCGGCAAGGATCCGTCCATGCGCGACCTGCCGATCGTGATCTACACTGCCAAGGACCTGTCGCGCAAGGAAGTGACGAAACTCAAGCGCTACGCCAAGACCATCGTCATCAAGGATGCGCGCTCGCCCGAGCGGCTGCTCGACGAGACGGCCCTGTTCCTGCACCGTTCGCACGCCTCGCTGCCGGAACTGCAGCGCCGCATGCTGGAGGAGATCCACGCCGCCGACGGCGGCCTGGCCGGACGCAAGGTGCTGATCGTCGACGACGACCTGCGCAATATTTTCGCACTGTCGTCGCTGCTCGAACGCCAGCAGATGCAGGTGTCGTTCGCCGAAAACGGGCGCGACGGCATCGAAGTGCTGGAAAAGGATCCGACCATCGAGATCGTCCTGATGGACATCATGATGCCGGAGATGGACGGCTACGACACGATGCGCGCGATCCGCCGCATACCGAAGTTCAAGTCGCTGCCGATCATCACCCTGACCGCCAAGGCGATGAAGGGCGACCGCGACAAGTGCATCGCCGCCGGCGCATCGGACTACATCACCAAGCCGGTCGACGTGGCCCAGCTGCTGTCGCTGATGCGGGTATGGCTGCATTGAACCAGATGTTCCATATCGACTCGGCGCTGGCCACCGGGGAGATCGAGACCGACCTGCTGCTCGAGGCGCTGTTCCGGCGCTTCGGGGTCGACTATCGGGCCTACGAGCGCGCACCGCTCAAGCGCAAGCTGCAGCAACTGATGCTGGGCCGCGCGCTGGCCACGGTGTCGCAGCTGCAGGACCGCGTGCTGCACGATCCGGACGTGCGCTCTGCCCTGCTGCGCATGCTCAGCGTGCAGCCGGTGCTGCTGTTCGACGATCCGCAACAGGCGCGCCAGCTGCGCACGGTGCTCTCGGGATGCCTGCGCGCCTCGGCGCTGCCGCGCATCTGGCTGGCCGAATGCGCGGGGGCCGAGGAAGCGTGGTCGCTGGCGATCCTGCTGGCCGACGAACAGCTCGCTGCGCGCACCGAGATTTTCGCCACGCTCGCCAACGAGGAGCTGCTTGCCGAGGCATGCGCGGCCAGCATCCCGATGGAGCGCATGGCCGAGTACCAGGAGAACTACCTGAAAAGCGGCGGCAAGGCCAACCTGGCCGACTACTTCGAGATCCACGGCCGGCGCGCGGTGCTGCGCCCCTACCTGCGCAAGCGCATCACGTGGGCCCAGTACAACCTGGTCACGGATGCCTCGTTCAATGAATTTCAATTGATTTCATGCCGGCGCGCGCTGGCTGACTTCGGGCCGGTGCTGCGCCAGAAAACGCTCAAGCTGTTCCACGACAGCCTGGCGCTGTTCGGGGTGCTGGGACTGGAACGCGAGCTTGGTGAAGGCGATGGGCTGCAGGCCAGCTATACCGCGCTGTTCGCGCAGCAGGGTTGGTACAAGCGGATAAAGTAAGCACCGCGGATGAACCGGATCCTACTTGCCGGCGTCCCGGAATGCGTGTCCGATCTTCCGGGTCACGTCCCTTGCGCCATGCCCGATAGCGCGCCCACCATCACGAAAGCCATGTCCAATGTCCTTGGTCGCTTTCTTGACCCCGTGGCCGACCGCCGTGCCGGCCTTTTTGGTTTCGTCGACCGGATGCAACTTGCCGTCGCCGTTAGCGGATGGCGCGGCGCAGGCCGCTGCACTGAACAGGAAGGCGGCGACAGCAATGAGCATGCTGGCTGCACCGCTGTGCGGCAATCGTCTGGGTGTCATATGCATTCCAATCGGCGTTTCATTGCAAGTGCAACACGGGGCGTGTTCACGGTTGCATCGTCAGCTGCCATGCTATCACGGGAAACCAGACGGGACGACACGCTTGACCGGCTACGGCAGGATGGCGCGAACGGGCTTTTTGAGCAAGCTGGCAAAATGCTATTCACATGCCTTTGAAACGATGCTGGAAGCGCTGGCTCACCGGCAGGCGGGTGTCGTGACCGCGCAGCGTTATCCAGGTGGCGCCGTCGGCGTCGCGCGTCACCGCGGCGATGCGCTTGACCGCCACCAGGTAGCCGCGATGAATCCGCCAGAAGCCGCCCTCCTCGAGCGCTTCGGCCAGCTCCTTGATGGGCGTGCGGATGTGGGCGATGGACTGGTCCGTCACGACGCGGGTATATTTCAGCTCGGAGCAGAAATACACCACATCGGCCAGGTCGATGAACTGGATGGTGCTGCCGACCGACGCCTGCAGCCAAGACGGGGCGGGCTTGGGGTTCAGGGTGCGCGCCAGGCCGGACAGGCTGGGCGGCGGCGTGCCCAGGCGCGCGCGAACCCGTTCAATGCAGCGCGCAAGGCGCACCGGCTCGGTCGGTTTGAGCACGTAATCGAGCGCGCCCTCGTCGAACGCGGCCAGCGCGTGCTCCTGGTGGGCGGTGACGAACACCACGTGGGTGCGCGATCCGAAGGTGCGCGCCACCTCCAGGCCGGACAGTCCCGGCATGCGGATGTCCAGGAATGCGACGTCCGGATCCAGCTGCTGGGCCATGCGCAACGCCTCGATGCCGTCCGCGGCCTCGCCGACTATCTCCGCCTCGGGCCACAGTAGCGCCAGCGATTCGCGCAGTTCGGCGCGCAGCAGCGGTTCGTCGTCGGCGATCAGGATGCGCGGGCCAGTCATGCGTGCAATTCCAGCGGCAGGGTCAGTGCGGCGTGGGTCGCTTTGCCTGGTTCGATGCGTAGCACGAAGCCGGCGCCGCTGCCGTACTGGGCCTGAAGGCGGGCGCGCAGGTTGGACAAGCCTACCCCGCTGCCGAGGGCGTTCGGCGCGAGCCGGGCCCCGTCGTCGATCACGAGCACACATAATTTGCCGTCATGGACACGCGCCTGCAGGGTAATGCACACCGGTCCCGGCATCGGCTCGACGCCGTGCTGGACCGCGTTTTCGACCAATGACATCAGCATCAGCGGCGGCATCACGGCGTCCGCCAGGCCGGCGCCACAGTCAAGCCGGTAGGACAGGCGTTCGCCGAAACGGATCGCCATCAGCGCCAGATAATGTTCGGCCAGTTCGAACTCGCGCGCCAGCGTCGAGCCGCTGCTGCGCATGTCGGGCAAGGCGCTGTGCAGATAGGCGATCAGATGGTCGAGCATGCGCACCGCCTTGTCGGGATCGTGGCGCGCGAGATAGCGGGTGTTGGCCAGCGTGTTGTAGAGGAAGTGCGGTTCAATCTGGGCTTGCAGCGCCTTCAGTTCGGCCGTCAATGCGGCTTGCTCCAGGGCGGCCAGGCGCAGCGCGGCCGCCTGGCTCTGCACCTGCCACAGCGGCAGCGCCACTGTCAGCAGGCCAAAGCCGACGACACAGGACAGCACCAGGTTGTCGCGCAAGCCGCTGAAGCCATGCAGCTGCGCCCAGCTGCGATAGACCGGCAAGGCCAGCATGGCCGAGCCGCCAATCAGGACCAGCACGACACCCCAGGTCGGGGTCCATCCCAGGCGCGGCAGCAGTCGGCTGGCGTGCGCCGCAAGGCCGACGGCCAACAGCGGCACCAGCAGCAGGAAATACAAGCCAAGCCAGGCGTAGGCCTGCTGCTGCCATCCCGCCAGGCCCAGGGCGGCGACGATCACTGCACTCCATGCGCCCTGCCGCCCGCTGCAGCCAGCCACGCGGCGCAATGCCTCGGTGGCGCTGCTGCCAGCGATCGGCGGCGGGATCAATGTCCCCTGCACGCTGGAGAGCAGCGCGCCGATCACAGGACCGGCGCCTTGGCCATGGCCGGACGCGGGAAGGCGTCTACCGGCACCGTCTTGTCGACCACGTCGAGTTTGATATCGTCCAGCCAGATCTCGCCGCTGCCGGTTTCAATGACACCGAACGCAATCGCGCTGGCGTCGGGCGCCACGTCCAGCACCACACTGCGCAGCTGCCAGTCGGCGCTTCCTTTGATCGGCTTGTCCTCGCTGTTGTAGAAGGCGCCTGAGCTGGACGGGCTATCGACCCGCATCCACAAGCCGGCCCAGGCGCTGATGTCCCTGGTCTTGATGCGTGCCTGCAGGCGCACGCGTTTCCCCCGGTATTTCTCGGCCGAGAATATCTGCATCAGCGTGCCCCAGCTTTTGCCTTCCTTGTCTTTGCTGCCCATGTATTTGGCACCCTTGCCGCTGATCGTTTCGGCATGGTCGATCCCGGCCTTGTACTGGTCGGGCGACTTGCCGGCCATGATCCAGCCTTCCGGCAACGGGGCGAGCGATTGGGCAGCGAGGGCAAAGATCGAGGTTGCGGCAAGTGCGGCGAAGATGGCGTTGTGCGGTTTCATGTTGTAGTCTCACTAAGGCATGACGGCGTGTCATGGCCGCTACTGTGCCTTGCCTGGGCTTGCCATTGCTGGCCTTGCGACAAAGACGGTCCGGCGCGGACAAGCGCGCCAAACCACGGATAAGCGTGCAGCGCGCGCCCTATTTCCCGGCCGAGGGCCGCCCGGCAATCCTGTCGCGCCAGGCCTGCAAATGCACCAGCCCTTCAGCACCGGGCTTGTATTTCATCAGTCCGCGCCCGAATTCGAGCGCGCAGAAGGCCGTGATGTCGGCGATCGTGAAGCGCTCGCCGGCCAGGTAGGGCTGCGTCGCCAGCAGCGCATCGAGCCAGGCCGCGTTCTCGCGCATCTTTTGCCCTTGCGACGCGCCGAAGTCCGGAAACTGCGGCTGTTCCAGCCCGGCCAGCGCAGGATGGGTATGCCGCACGCAATTGGCGATCCCCAGCAGCAGGTGCATCTCGGCGCGGCGGTCGGCCATCTCGATGAAGGCGCGTTCCTCAAAGCCCTCGCCCATCAGGTTGACTTCCGGGTACAGGCCTTCGAGGTAGGTGCAGATGGCGCGCGACTCGGCCAGCACGCGGCCGTCGTCCAGCTCCAGAATGGGCGTTTTCGCCAGCGGATTCTTGGCGCGGAAGGCCTCGCCCTTGTGCTCATTCGTGCTCAGGTCGACATGGATGCTTTCGATGCCGGTGATGCCTTTTTCGGCGATGAACATGGCCACCCGGCGCGGGTTCGGTGCATAGCTGCTGACGTACAGTTTCATGATGTCTCCTTGGTGTGGTCAGGCGCGCGATTGCCCGGTTTCGAGCATGCTGCGCACCTGTTCAGCGAATTTTTGCGCATCCTGTTCGCTGGCCTTTTCGAGGTCGCGCGCCGACGCCGGCATCAGGATACCCTTTTGCACCGCCGGGCGCGAACCGATCGCGGCCAGCCAGCGCTGCAGGTGCGGCAACTCCTCCACCGACACGCCCGACCATTTGTGGATGCGCACCCAGGCCCAGTTGGCGATGTCGGCGATCGAATAGTCGCCGGCCAGGTATTCGTGCTCCTTCAGGCGCGCATCGAGCACCGTGAACAGGCGCCGGCTCTCGCCCTGGTAGCGGTCGATCGCCGGCTGGATTTTTTCGGGAAAGTAGCGATAGAACACATTGGCCTGGCCCATCATCGGGCCGACGCCGCCCATCTGGAACATCAGCCATTGCATCACTTGCGAGCGTCCCTTGACGTCGCGCGGCATCAGCTGGCCGGTCTTCTCGGCCAGGTAGACCAGGATCGCGCCGGACTCGAAGACGGCGAAATTGTCTTCGGCGCGGTCGACGATGGCCGGAATGCGCCCGTTCGGATTGAGCGCCAGGAACCACGGCTCCTTCTGCACGCCTTTTTGCAGGTCCAGCACATGCAGTTCATACGGCAGCGCCATTTCTTCCAGCGCAATCGAGACTTTGTGGCCATTCGGCGTGGCCGCCGAGTACAGGTCGATCATGGGTTTCCTTTCTGGCTGGATGGGTAACAAGCAGAGCGGGAATCATAGCCGATTTCAGCGCATTGGCCCGGCGTATGCCACAATCGCCGCATGAGCCGACTCCCCCCTCTTCCGCTGCTGGTGCGCGCCCAGCTGTTCCACCATCTTGCCGCCATGGAGAAGGCCGGCATGCCGGCCGATCGTTCGTTCGCGCTGCTCGATCTCGGGCCGGCCGCCCGCGAGCGGGTCGTCGCGTTCCGGCGCCTGTTTGCGCGCGGCATCGAGCCCGCTACTGCCGGCGCGAACAGCGGCCTGTTCACGCTGTTCGAGACGCGCTTGCTGCGCGCCGCCTTCAGCGCCGGCAGTCCGCTGCCGACCTATCAGCGGCTGGCGGCCAGCCACGCCACGCGGGCCAGCCAGTTGGCCACCCTGCGGTCGCGCCTGATGCTGCCCGCAGCCACGCTGGCCATCGCGCTGTTCGTGCAGCCGCTTCCGCGCCTGGTCAGCGGGGCCATCTCGACGGGCGGCTACGCGCTGCGCACCATCGTGCCGCTGGCCGCGATCGGCATGCTTGCGTGGCTGGCGACCGGGTTCACCTCGTGGTTCGCGTCCGGCGCGGCGGCGCCGGGACGGCAGGCGGCGGCAAGCGCGCTGCTGGCTTTGCCGCTGTTCGGCAAGCTGCACCTGCGCCGCAACGCGCGCGACTTCTGCGAGAGCCTGGCGCTGCTGCTGCAGGCCGGCCTGTCGCTGTTCGAGGCCCTGCCCATCGCGCTCGATACGGTCGACAACCACCTCGTGCGGGCCGACCTGGCCACGCTGCTGCCGGCGGTGCAGGCCGGCGCCACGCTGTCGCAGGCGATCGGCAAGCTGCGCGTGGTCGATACGCGCCAGTTGTTTGCGTTCATCCATACGGGCGAAGAAAGCGGCACGCTGGCCGAGATGCTGATGCGCCACGCCGATGCCGAATCCGAGGGCCTGGCATTGGCCCAGGGCGAAATCATGACCTGGCTGCCGCGCATATTGTATGGACTGGTGGCTATTTGGATGGCGGTGCAGTTGCTCGCTGCGCCGCCCCCATTGCGCGACCTGGATGTCGGTTCTCGTGCCACAATCGTCATATGAAAGCGATTCGCCCCTACCTCCTCGCCTTGCTGCTGCTTGCCGGCTGCGCTGCGCATCCGCCGGCGCCGCCGCCGGGCGCGCCGGTCGATACCGGCACGGCCTGGTATCAGCAGGCGGCACAGGCCGGCAAAAAAGTGTACCGCATCGACGCCGCCCAGTCGCTGATCACAGTCACCGTGCGGCGCGGCGGCGCACTGGCCCGGCTCGGCCACGACCACGTGGTGGCCAGCCGCACGCTGGAAGGCTTCGTCGCGCCGGACGCCGGCCGGGCCGACTTCCGTTTCCGCCTCGACCAGATGACCGTCGACGAGCCAGCCCTGCGCGCGGCCGCCGGACTCGATACCCAGCCGTCCGAAGACGCCATCGCCGGCACCCGCACCAACATGCTGACCAAAGTGCTTGAAGCGGCCAGCTATCCGGTGGTGCTGCTGCACGCCGAGCGGGTGGGCGCCGCCGCCAGCGTGCGCCTGACCGTCACGCTGCACGGCGTGGCGCGCAGCTTCGACGTGCCGACCGTGGTCGCCAACACCAAAAACGGCCTCACTGCCAGCGGCAGCCTGCGCCTGCTGCAAACGCAGTTCGGCATCGCGCCGATGTCGATCATGGGCGGCGCGATGACCGTCCAGGACCCGATGGAACTGCAGTTCCGGATCGTGGCCAGCGCAGCGCGCTGATCAGGCCTTGGGCCGGGCGGCGATCCAGGCATCAAGCCTGGCGGCGCTGTCGGCCGGCAGGTGCAAGCCCAGCTTGGAACGGCGCCACAGCATGTCGGCCGCGCTCAAAGCCCATTCGTGCTGCATCAGGTAGCGCGCCTCGGCTTCGTACAGCTGCGGCACGATTTCCTGCCCCAGTTCGGCCAGGCTGGCGCAGCCGGCCAGCAGCGTGTCGACCCGCGTGCCGTAGGCGCGTGCATAGCGCAGCGCGAGCGGCGCCGGCAGCCACGCGAAGCGGCGCTGCAAGGCGGCCACCCAGTCGTCGAATTCCAGTACGCCGCGTTTGGACGGATGTTCGCCGAACAGGTCACCGCCGGGCAGGCAGGCCTGGGCGGTCCAGGTGGGCGTGGCGTTGCCCAGGGCCGGGGCGATCCAGTCGACCGCTTCCTCGGCCAGTTTGCGGAAGGTCGTGATCTTGCCGCCGAAAACGCTCAGCAGCGGCGCGCCGTCGGTATCGTGCTCGAGCCGGAAGTCGCGCGTGGCAGCGGCGGCCTTGGAGGCCGAATCCTGCACCAGCGGACGCACGCCCGAATAACTCCACACCACGTCGGCGGGGCTGATCGGGCGCGTGAAATAGCGGTTCGCCAGTTCGCACAGGTAGTTGATTTCATCGGCGCTGATGGCCACCTGGTCCAGGTCGCCCTGGAAGTCGAGATCGGTGGTGCCGATCAGCGTGAATTCGCGCTCGTAGGGAATCGCAAACACGATGCGCCCGTCCGGATGCTGGAAAATATACGCGTACGGGTGTTCGAACAAACGCGGCACGACGATATGGCTGCCCTTGATCAGGCGCAGCGACTGGTGCGACGCCACGCTGGTGGCGCCGTGCAGGAATTGCGACGCCCACGGGCCGGCGGCATTGACCAGGCAGCGCGCGCGGACCCGGGTGCGGGTGCCGTCGGCGCCGGTCAGGATAGCGTTCCAGTGCCCGGCGCTGCGTTCGACCGCGCTGCAGGCGGTGCGCGTCAGGATCCGCGCGCCCCGTTCGCGCGCGTCGATCGCGTTCAGCACCACCAGGCGCGCATCGTCGACCCAGCCGTCCGAATACATGAAGCCGCGCGTAAAGGCCGGCTTCAGGTCGCGCCCGGCGGCGTGGCGGCGCAAGGTGATCGCTTCGGAGCCGGGCAAGAATTCGCGCCGCGCCAGGCTGTCGTACAGGTACAGGCCGGCGCGGATCATCCAGGCCGGCCGCTGGCCGCGGTCGTGCGGCATGACGAAACGCAGCGGCCACATGATGTGCGGGGCGCTGCGCAGCAGCACTTCGCGTTCGATCAGCGCCTTGCGCACCAGGCCGAAGGCGTAGTATTCGAGGTAGCGCAAACCGCCGTGTATCAGTTTGCTCGAGGCCGACGAGGTGTGGCCGGCCAGGTCGTCCTTCTCGCACAGCACCACGCACAGGCCGCGCCCGGCCGCGTCGCGCGCGATGCCGGCGCCGTTGATGCCGCCGCCGACCACCAATACATCACATTGAAGAGTATCCATGCTGGCGATTGTGTCCTAAAAGCGCGCTCGAGTTCAAGTTTTTCGATGGCGCGCTGGCGCTACCGCAAACCGGCGGCGGCAATCAGGCCAAAATCGCCTCGTCGATCCGGCACACGAGCGGATTGGCCGGGTCCATGCTCCATTCATACCAGCCGCCATCGAACACGCCGATGCGTTCCCAGCCCATCAGCCAGGCATAGAAGAAGGCCAGCGACGCGCGCCAACCGGTGCCGCAATAGAAGCCCACGTGCAGGCCGGCGTGGATGCCGTTGGCGCGCCACATGGCGGCGATGTCGGCGGCCGGCCGCATGCGCCCGTCGGCCAGCTGGTATTCGCTCATGCTGTTGACGTCGCCCTCGCGCCCGGCCCGGCCCCAGCGCGCGCCGGCGATGTCGCCGCGCGCAGCGATGTAGCTGTAGCCGGACGTGGCGCCGGAAAATTCGCTCCAGGTGCGGATGCTTGCCAGCGCCGCGTCGGCGCGCCCGGCCAGGAGCGCGGCCTGGCCCAGGTCGAGCAGGAACTCGGGCCGGGCGGGGAACGGCACGCCGAAGTCGCAGGCAGGCATGGGAACGGGCGCCGGACCGCTGGCGCAAGGCAGCGCGGCGCCGCACCAGGCAGCGAAGCCGCCATCGAGCAGGCGCACATCGCGCACGCCGGCAAACAGCATCAGGTGCGCGGCGCGCGCCGCGGCCAGCTGGCTGCGGCCGTACAGGATGACAGTGCTGTCGTGGCGGATGCCGTGCGCCAGCAAGGTGTCCAGCAAGGCATGGTCGGCGACCTTGTTATACAGCGGCGGCGCTTCGAGGCCGCCGAGGTCGAGGTAGGCAGCGCCGGGAATGTGCAGGCGTTCGAACAGCGCCTGCTGGCCGCAGCCGACTTCGAACAGGCGCGCACCGTCGCGGTCGATCGCCGCCGCCAGCGCATGCGGCGGCACCAGCTGGCGCGCGCGCGCGAGGTCGGTACGGTAGCTGGCTGGCAGGAGGGACGAAGTGTTCACGCGGAATGCAGAAGTGAGAAAACCCGCTATTTTATACGTTCGCCCGGCCATGGCCGCCAATTTGGCATATACTGTACGGATATACAGCAATCGGCATTCATCATGGACCATGCGATCACCACGCCCTACGTTTCCACGTTCTCCGGCAACCGTTTTTATCCGCTCGAGCCGCGCATCGACCACGTCGCGATCGAGGATATCGCCCATGGCCTGGCCTACCAGTGCCGCTTCAACGGGCAGACCCGCGAGTTCTATTCGGTGGCCCAGCACAGCCTGATCGTCGCCTCGCTGGTGCCGCCGCCGTTGCAGCTGGCCGCCTTGCTGCACGACGCGGCCGAAGCTTACCTGGGCGACATGGTCAAGCCGCTCAAGGTGCTGCTGCCCGCCTTCGCCGCCCTCGAAGACCAGGTCAGCGCGCTGATCGCCGCCGCCTTCGCGATCGATTTTTCCGATTACGCGCCCATCAAGCGCGCCGACCTGATCGCGCTGGCGACTGAAAAGCGCGACCTGATGCCGCATTCGGCCGAGCGCTGGGCCTACCTGGACGACATCCGCGCCCTGCCCGAGCCGATCAGCGCGATGAGTCCGGGGCAAGCCAAGCAAGCCTTCCTGGCCAGGTTCGCCGAACTCGACGCGCTGGCCGCGCATCGCTAGTGATGGGCGGCGGCGCGCGCGGCAGCGAGCGCGTGCTCGAGCTCGTCGATGCGCTTGACCAGCGCCATCGCCAGCGTCATGCCATTGCGGTCGAGCTGAAAATCGTCGCGCAGGCGGCGCGCGCGCTGCACCGTGACCACGTGGACCAAATGAAAGGCGCGCGGCGCGGCCGGCGCGCTGCACGGTTCGATCAATCCGTTTTCGATCAGGTCATCGATGTCTTCGAGCGACAGGCCCGACACTTCCATCAGATGCTCGACCTGGCACACCTCGGCCACGCCGAGCGTGACCGCATGGGTAATTTCCAACGACATCGTCATTCTCCTATGCACGTCCGGCGCGCGGATTGAATCCCGACGCCGCCGCCAACTGTTGATAAAGGGCGCGTTCGGCGTCGCTGACGCTGGCCGGCACGCTGATCACCACTTGCGCGATCAGGGCGCCGCTGCTGCCGTCGGCATTGCGCATGCCGCGCCCGCCCAGGCGCAATTGCTGGCGCGCCGTGGTGCCCGGCTTGATGGTCAGCTCCACCGGGCCGGCCAGCGTCGGCACCCGCACCACGGCGCCCAGCACCGCTTCCCACGGCGCCAGCTGCAGATCCATGTACAGGTCGGCGCCGCTGACGCGGTACAGCGGATGGGCTTGCAATTGCAGCACCACATACAGGTCGCCGGCCGGGCCGCCGTTGACGCCAGGACCGCCCTTGCCGCCCAGGCGCAGGCGCTGGCCGTTGACCGCGCCGGCCGGAACGGTGATCCGGAAAGTACGGCTGACCCGGTGCGGCAAGCCGTTCTGGTCGATCTCGGGCAGCTCGGCGCGCACGTCGATTTCGCCGCCGCCATAGCTTTGTTCGAGCGTGATCGGGGCGCTGGTTTCAAAATCCTGTCCGCGCGCCGGCGCGCTGCGCCGTCCCGCGCCGCCGTGCTGGCCGCGCGAGAACGCGGCGAACAGGTCGGCCAGGTCGACATCGTCGAAACCGGCTTCGTCGGTATGAAAGTTTCGCTGCCACTCGGGTGGCGGCCGCACGCGCTCGCCGGCAGCAGGCTTGCCCAGCTCATCGTAGGCGGTGCGCTTTTCCGGGTCTTTCAGGACGGCATAGGCTTCGCCGACCTCCTGGAATTTTTCCTTGGCCAAGGGATCTTTCGACACATCCGGGTGGAATTGGTGGGCCAGCTTGCGGTAAGCCTTCTTGATGTCGGCGGCGCTCGCATTGCGCTCGAGCCCCATGGCCGCGTAGTAATCTCTATATTTCATGAACCAGCCTCAAGGAAACGTGCACGGTGCTGCGCAAGCGGTCAGCGAAGAAACCGAGTCTACGGAGTTAAAGTGATAGAAACGTTGATTTGCATCAAATACGGCCTTGCCGTGCCCGGCGCGTCGGCGCGCACGATGGCGGCGCTGCGGACGCGCAGTGCATGGCTACCTTAATTGCTTTTAAGTAAATATAATTGCAACAAGCTTTGGACGGCCGGCAAAAACCGCCGCGGCGCTAAGTACCGGATTTTTAGACCTTTTTTCCGATATCCACAATTCCTGTGGATAACATTGTGGATAAGTCCCACTTGACACGCAAGAAGCCCAGTATTGGAGCGGGTTTCAACAAAATGCACATTCCGAAGGCAAAAGTTTTATCCAATGATATCAATGACTTAAAATAGGCCCCCAAGGCATCCGCTGACACCATGCAGGTAAATTCCTACAAGAATCGAAAACAGGGGATAAGTCACATTTTACTTTGACAAAGCCCGCGCGCTATCTTAGTGTGGAACCCATGCCACCAAACACCCTGGATGACGCCGATAACGGCCACCTGATCCTCCGCGACGATGATCCCGACGAACCGAATGCCGCGGGCGCAGCGGAGCTGGTGCCATGGCGCATCCTGATCGTCGATGATGACGTCGACGTCCACGTCGTCACCAAATTCGCCCTGAGCAATACCCACTTCCAGGGCCGGCGCCTGAGCTTTTTGCATGCCTACAGCGCCGCCGAAGCGATGACGATCCTGCGCAACACGCCCGATATCGCACTGATCCTGCTCGACGTGATCATGGAAACGGCGGACGCGGGCCTGATGCTGGCGCGCCAGGTGCGCGAACAATTGCACAACGATCTGGTGCGCATCGTGCTGCGCACCGGCCAGCCCGGCCAAGCGCTCGAGCACAGCATCATCGTCGACTACGATATCAATGATTTCTGGTGCAAGGCCGACCTGACCACGCGCAAGCTGTTTACCACGGTGATCTCGTCGCTGCGCGCCTACGCAACGCTCGAGGCGGCCGCCGCCGAGCGCGCCGCCCTGAGCGCCAAACTGGCCAGTGCCGAACAACTGCAGGCCGTGCTCAACCAGCACGCGCTGACGCTCACCATCGATCAGCGCGGACGCATCCTGGACGCCAACGAGACCGTCTGCAAGCTGGCCGGCATCGGCCGCGACGAGCTGCTCGGCAGCGATCTGCATGCGCTGTATCCGGGCACATTTCCGGAGCCGCTCGCCAGCACCATCGTGGCGGCGCTGGCGCAGGACGGCGGCTGGGCCGGCGACATCCACGCCAGTTCCGCGCAGGGCGCGCCGCTGCACCTGCGCTGCGCCGTGCTCGCGTTCAAGAACCCGCAGGGCGTTCCCTTCCAGTACGTGGCGGTCGCGAGCATCCTCGACCCGACCTGACGGCCGGCCCGGCAGCTTCACTTCCAGGCGTTGCGGGCGCGCTCGCGCACCAGCATGCGTACGCTGTCGGGCATCGGCTTTTTGCTCTGCGCGGTATCGGCCGTGGTCCAGACGCATTCTTCATAGTGCTTGAGCATGGCCGGGCTGATGAAACGCGAGCGCGCCGCATACACGTGGCGGTCGCCCAGCTGGGCCTGCTGCTTGATGAAAAAGCGGTTCGGCACCACCAGGTGCAAGTGCTCCTTGGCGCGCGTCATTGCCACATACAGCAAGCGCCGCTCTTCCTCGATATCGTCAGAATTGCCGGTGCTCATGTCCGACGGGATGCAGCCGTCCACCACATTGAGCACATGCACCGACTTCCATTCCTGTCCCTTGGATGAATGGATGGTCGACAGGATCACATAATCTTCGTCCAGGTGCGGCGGTCCGGCGCGGTCGCTGGTCGCTTCGGGCGGATCGAGCGTGATTTCGGCGAGGAAGGTTGCGCGCGAGCCGTAGCCGGACGCCAGCCGCGCCAGCTGTTCGACATCGGCCGCGCGCACGCTGGCGTCGTCATGCATGCGCTCGAGCTGCGGCAGATACCACTGCTTGACCAGCTCGATATCGGCGGGCCAGCGCAAGCCGGGCGCCTTGAGCGCCTTGTACAGCGCCACGAACTGCTGCCAGTCGCCGCCGCTCCTGGGCGGCACGGCGAACTGTTCGACCGCCTGCAGCGGCTCGGCGGCGACCCCGACCGCATCGAGCAAGCGCGTGGCGGTGGCCGCGCCGATCCCGGGTATCAGTTGCGCGACCCGGAACCCGGCCATCCGCCCGCTCGGGTTCTGGGCGAAACGCAGCACCGCCAGCACATCCTTGATATGCGCTGCTTCGAGAAACTTGAGGCCGCCGAACTTGACGAAGGGCACGTTGCGCCGCATCAGCTCCAGTTCCAGCGCGGCACTGTGGCTGGCCGCGCGAAACAGCACCGCCTGCGCCGTCAGCGCCATGCCGGCTTCGCGCTGTTCGAGGATGCGGTTGCAGACCCAGCGCGCCTGCTCGGCCTCGTCCGGGATCAGCACCAGCTGCGGCAGCACGGTCGAGACCTTGTCGGTCCACAGCGTCTTGGCGTGGCGCTCGAGCGCGGCGCCGATCAGCGCGTTCGACGCATCCAGGATCGGCTGCGTCGAGCGGTAGTTGCGCTCGAGCGTGACGAGGCGCGCCGGCCGCGAAAACTGCTTGGGAAAGTCGAGGATGTTGCGCACCGTGGCGCCGCGAAACGAATAAATCGACTGGGCATCGTCGCCGACCACCATCACGCCCTGCCCGCCCGGCTTCATGCCGATCAGGATCGCCGCCTGCAGCCGGTTGGTATCCTGGTATTCGTCGACCAGCACATGGTCGAACAAGCCGCCCAGCTCAGGGCCGAGTTCGGGATCGGTCGCCATCTCGGACCAGAACAGCAGCAGGTCGTCGTAATCGAGCACGTTCTGCTCCTGCTTGGCGTCGACATAGGCGCCGAACAGGGTGTTCAGCTCGGCCTCCCATTCGCTGCACCACGGAAACGTGCCTTGCAGTACCAGCGCGAGCGGTTCGCGGCTGTTGACGACGCGCGAATAAATCGACAAACAAGTCCCCTTCAGCGGAAAGCGCTTCTCGGTCTGGGTCAGGCCGATCTCGTGGCGCACCATGCCCATCAGGTCTTCCGAGTCGCCGCGGTCGTGGATGGTGAAGGCTTCATCGAGGCCGATGCGGTCGGCATAGTCGCGCAGCAGGCGCGCGGCGATGCTGTGGAAAGTGCCGACCCACGGCAGCCTGGTGGGCGCTTCGCTGCCGCGCACGGCGAACACGCGCTGCAGCACGGCGCCGGCGCGGCGCGTCATTTCATTGGCGGCGCGGCGCGAAAAGGTCAGCAGCAAGATGCGCTGCGGATCGGCCCCGCTGAGGATCAGGCGCGCGACCCGGTGCGCCAGCGTGCTGGTCTTGCCCGAGCCGGCCCCGGCGATCACCAGCAGCGGGCGCAGGTCGGCCGCCGCCACGCCGATATCGTGCTCGACAGCGTCGCGCTGCTGCGCGTTCAGGCTGGCGAAGGGATCGTCGAGGACGGCGGGGGCGGAAACGGCGGACATGAAAGGCATTCAAGCGGGAAAGGCTACAACTGTACATTTATCCAGTAGTGAAGCGCAAGAAAAATCCCTTTTCAAAGGCAAAAAAAAGCCCGCGCGAGGGGACCATGCGTGACCAAAACCTTGCATCTCGAATACTTTTTCTATGCTAAGTCACCGTTTTGTAAGGGCTTTTTCAGATATCCACAATCGCTGTGGATAACTTTGTGGATAAGCCCCCCTTGACAGCGGGGAAGCCTGCAACGATGCGGGTTTCAACAAAATGCCCATTCCGAAGGCATAAATTTAGTCGTTTAGAATCAATGACTTGGAAAGTCAATGTGCGAAGCTAAAATAAATCTTAGGAGATTTCCTACAACGGCTTTTTGTGCATAACCGGGCGCTGGAATGGCTCCCAGCACCCCGGTTTTCGATGTAATTTTTATATCGAATTGCGCCTGGGCGCACGACGACCAGTGGCCGCCGCAACCGGCGGCTGGCTTGCCAGCGTGCGCGCTGGTCCGGACGGTCCGGACCGGGACTTAATGGTGGGAAAGATGACGGCGCCGGTTCGGCTCCAGCAGCACGCGTTCGATGACGGCCGCGTCGATATCGTGGGATTTCAGGTATTCGATGGCCGACATGGTGTTGCTGCTTTCCTGGACCGAGATGCCATGATTCACAATGTCGCGCCGCCGCATGTCCTGCCGCTGGTAATCGGCTACGGCGACCGCGTCAGTGCTGCCAGGGTGTTGATAATCAATCATTGCGCGCATCCTTACTGGTCGGTGAAACTGGCTGACAGGGAACCCGATTTATGCATAGGGAGTATTCAACAATAAATATTAAAGTCAATGTCAGGCTTCCATCTTCCGGGCTTTTAAATGTGCTTCCTTGCTGGAAGGAACTGGACGCTACCGCAGCCCAATGCGGACCGGAGCGCCGCATGGACAGCCTGGCAGCGCGGCGCGATAATGGGCGATGTCCATGCCCCCGTCCGCCCCCGCCCGCCCCGCGTCCTTGCGCGACCTGTTTCTTTCCTTCACCTGGCTGGCATTGCAAGGTTTCGGCGGCGTCGCCGCCGTCGTCCAGCGCGAACTGGTCGAGCGCAAGCGCTGGCTGACGCACGACGACTTCCTCGAAGACTGGGCCGTCGCGCAAGTCATGCCCGGCCCCAACGTGGTCAACCTGGCGCTGATCATCGGCGGACGCTATTTCGGCCTGCGCGGCGCGCTGACGGCGCTGGCCGGCATGCTGGCGCTGCCGCTGGTGGTGGTGCTGCTGCTGGCCCTGTTGCACGCGCGCATGGGCAGCCATCCGGGCGTGGCCGGCGCCTTGCGCGGCATGGCGGCGGTGTCGGCCGGCCTGTTCGGCGCCGCTGCGCTGAGGCTGTCGGCGGCGCTGGTGCGCCACCCGCTGCCGCTGGCCTGCTGCATCGCGCTCGGCGCGGCCGGCTTCGTGCTGGTGGCCTGGCTGCGCGTGCCGCTGCTGTACGTGCTGCCCAGTATCGGCGGACTCGGCTGTGTGCTCAGCTATTACCGGCTCAAGCCATGAGCGCGCCTGACCTGGTGCTCGGCTGGAGCGACTGGCTCAGTCTGTTCGGCCAATACCTGTTGCTGTCGCTGCTGTCGGTCGGCGGCACCATTTCGACCTCGCCCGACATGCAGCGCTTCCTGGTCGAACAGCACCACTGGCTCAGCCAGGCCCAGTTCAACGAATCGATCGCGCTGGCCCAGGCCGCGCCGGGACCGAACGTGCTGTTCGTGGCACTGATGGGCTGGCATGTGGGCATGAACACCGGCAGCATGGCCGCCGGCCTGCTCGGCGTGGCCGTCACCATGCTGGCCATCCTGTTGCCATCGTCGGTGCTGACCTATGCGGCAGCGCAATGGGGCCAGCGCAACCGCGAACTACGCTGGGTGCGCGCGTTCAAACTGGGGATGGCCCCGGTCGTGATCGCCTTGATGCTGGCCACCAGCTGGATCCTGGGCAGCGCCGGCGGCACGCTGGCCAGCTGGCCGCTGTGGCTGCTGACCGCGGCCAGCGCCCTGCTTGCATGGCGTACGCGCTGGCACATGCTGTGGCTGCTGGGCGCAGGTGCGCTGCTGGGCTGGCTGCAACTGGTGTAAGGTACACAACGGAGAATAAACATGGGCAATGGACAATTTTCAGGCAACCCGCGCACCGAATGGCTGTCCGACAAGGGCGACGACCGCGACATGCGTGTCATCGAACCGTTCTGGTACCTCGACCCGAACGGCAGGCGCTGGGATGCGCTGCCCGGCACGGTCACCAACGGCGCCAGCATTCCGCGCACCTTGTGGTCGTCCGTCGGCAGTCCGTACACGGGCGACTACCGGCGCGCGGCGCTGGTGCACGACGCCGCGCTCGGCCAGGAAGGCGTGCTGCGCGCCGAGGCCGACACCATGTTCTATTTTGCCTGCCTGTGCGGCGGCTGCTCGGCGCTGCAGGCCAAGCTGCTGTATGCCGGCGTGCGCCTGGGGGCCTGGGCCGACGCCAACCACGTGTTCGCCATGGACGCGGCGGCGATGGCGCCCGACGCGATCCGCCTGCCGGGCCAGCAGAGCCCGCGCGAGCTGGAGCTGCGCGCACGCTACACGCTGATCGCGCACCAGTTGATGAGCACCAGCGATAACTTCGCCGATATCCAGCACGTGGTCGACCGCAACCTGGCCGCGCCGCCCGGACGCTGACCGGCTGCCCGTGGCGCGATCGCGGGCAACAGGGCATACTGGCGCTTCTGCTTTTTCGGATACCACCATGCTCGAACTGATCAGCGAGCACGTTTGCTACGGCGGCGTGCAGCGTTTTTACCGCCACGATGCCGACGCGATCGGGCTGCCGATGCGCTTCTCGGTGTTCATCCCGCCCGCCCCGGCCGGCGCCCTGCTGCCGGCCCTGTTCTACCTGGCCGGCCTGACCTGCAACGAAGAGACCTTCATGACCAAGGCCGGCGCCCAGCGCGTTGCCGCGCGCGAAGGCCTGATGCTGATCGCGCCCGACACCAGCCCGCGCGGCGCCAAGCTCGACGGCGATTGCGCATCCTGGGACCTGGGCGTGGGCGCCGGTTTCTACGTCGACGCCACCGAGCCGCCGTGGAACGCACACTACCGGATGTTCAGCTATATCGTCGAATTGCAGCAGCTCGTCGTTGCCGAACTGGGCGCCGACCCGGCCCGCATCGGCATCTGCGGCCATTCGATGGGCGGACATGGCGCGCTGGTGCTGGCGCTGCGCCGGCCCGATTTGTTCCGTTCGGTGTCAGCCTTCGCACCGATTGCCGCGCCATCGCGCTGTCCGTGGGGCGAGAAAGCCTTCGGCGCCTATCTCGGCGCCGACCGGGCGGCCTGGGCCGGCTACGATGCGAGCGCGCTGATGGCGGGGCTGCGCGCGCCCTTCCCGCAAGGCATCCTGATCGACCAGGGCCTGGGCGACAAATTCCTGGCCGAGCAACTCCATCCCGAAGCGTTCGAAGCCGCCTGCAAGCTGGCCGGCCAGCGCCTCGCACTGCGCCGCCATGCCGGCTACGATCACGGTTATTACTTCATTGCCAGCTTCATCGAAGAGCATCTGCGATTTCACCGGGAAAACCTGGGCTGACCCGTAGTTCAGGCGGCGCCGGCCGGACCGCTGCTGCGCGGTGCGTTCAGGCGCCACCATGAACGCACGTTCAGCGACAATGTCACCAGCATGGCCCCGGTGACGATCGCGTATACGCCGATCATCCAGGCCAGCGCCAGCGCGCCTGCGCCCAGCGGAAACAACAGCACGACGGCGCCAAACACGACCGATGCGATACCGCTGAGCACCAGCAGCCATTCGCCCCGCATGTGCTTGCGCACCCGCAGCGCGACGATAATGTCGAGCACGCCGGTGACCAGCGCATTGGCGCCCACCAGCAGGATCAGCGCGAGCGCGGTCAGGCCGGGATTGACGGCGGCGACAGCGCCGGCAGCGACGCTGAACACCCCCAGCAGCAGCACCACCCACCAGCGCTCGTCAGTGGTGCGGTTGCGCACGGCGCCGAACATCCACACGGCGCCGGCCAGCAGCGCGAAAGCGGCGAACAGGGCCGCCAGCGTCACCAGCGTGATGGCCGGCCACAGCATGGCCGCCGCGCCGAACAGGATCGCCAGGGCGCCGCGCAGTGCCAGCAACCACCAGCTGCGTAGCAGCGTGTCGTTCATCGTCATGCCCTCCTTCTTGCGTCTGACCGCGGCCGTGCCGTTTGTTTCCGCCTCTTTTGCGCCTTCCTGCGCATGCTCAATGACGCTTGCGTTGGCGCGCGTCCGCACTTGAAATCGGTCCCGGCCCAGTCTATAACTGGGGCTCCGGGAACCGCCGTTCCCCCCACACTGAGGAGGCATCATGAACATCATCCGCCGTACGCCGTCGAACCTGGCCGCCTACCGTCCGCGCGGCATCGACGAACAATTCGGCCGCCTGGTCGAGAACATGTTCGAAGACATGTTTTCGCCTTTTGCCCACGGCAGCGCATTGTCGCCATGGTCGGCCGAAGGCACCATCAGTCCGCGCCTGGACGTGACCGAAACCGACAAGGCCTTCGAGGTGCAGGCCGAACTGCCGGGCGTGAAAAAAGAAGACGTCAAGGTCGCCATCGAACACCAGCGCGTGACCATCGAAGGCGAATCGAAGCGCGACTCCGAACAGCGCGATGGCGAGAACCTGCTGTACACCGAGCGCAGCGCCAGCAAGTTCGTGCGCAGCTTCATGCTGCCGGCCGAAGTCGATGAAGGCCAGGCCCAGGCGCGCATGGAAAATGGCGTGCTGACGCTGACGCTGCCCAAGAAGCAAGGCAATGCGGCGACCCGGGTGGCCATCCAGTAAACAATGCCGGACGCCGCCGCAACCTCGCCGGCGCCCGCTTGTCCAACCGGCATGAACCCAGCGCAGCCCTTTCGCAACCGCAGCCATGCCGGCAAGCAGCTGGCGCGTGCCTTGCCGGCCGACCTGCACGGCAGCGATGCCATCGTGCTCGCCTTGCCGCGCGGCGGCGTGCCGGTCGGTTTCGTCGTCGCCAGAGAGCTGGCGCTGGAACTGGACATCCTGATCGTCCGCAAGCTGGGCCTGCCCGGTCACGAAGAGTACGCCATGGGGGCGATCGGCAGCGGCGGCATACGGGTGTTGCAGCCCGAGGTGCTGCGCAGTTGCGGCATCAGCCCCGCCGCGCTCGAGGCGGCCTGCGCCCGCGAAGAGCAGGAAATCGCACGGCGCGAACGCCAGTTCCGCGGCGCGCACGCGCCGGTGCGCCTGCAGGGCCGCACGGTGATCCTGGTCGATGACGGCCTGGCCACCGGCTCGAGCATGCGCGCGGCAATCGAGGTCGCGCGTGCCGGCGCACCGGCGCGCATGCTGGTGGCGGTGCCGGTGGGCGCGCCCGATACCTGCGACGCGCTCGCGCCGGAGGTCGACCAGCTGGTGTGCCTGGTGCGCCCGCCGTCGTTTCGCGCCGTCAGCCAGTGGTATCAGCATTTCGAACAGACCGGCGACGACGAGGTCCAGCATTTGCTGGCCCTGGCCTGGCGCCAGCACACGGGGCCGCACGGCGCCGCCGAGGGCAAATTGGCGCACTGAACATCCCCATGGATACCCGAACTCCGCCTTTTTCCATGCGACTTGCCGAATTTATCCGCGACTATCAGGATGCGATCCTCTGCAACTGGGACGCGTTCGCGCGCAGCAACGAGCCGGCCGCACTGGCAATGGATGGCATGGCGCTGCGCAATCACGCCGCCCAGATGCTCGCCGCCATCGCCGCCGACCTGGGCACCGTGCAAACGCGCACGCAACAGGTCGACAAATCGCTGGCGCGCGGTCCGGCGGGCGAGGCCGACAGCGCCGCCGCAAGCCATGGCGCGGCGCGCCTGATTTCCGGCTTCACCATCGAACAAGTGCTGGCCGAATACCGCGCGCTGCGCGCGAGCGTGCTGCGCCTGTGGTCCGACCAGGGCTGCCGCGGCCTGCCCACCGACAGCGACGACATCACCCGCTTCAATGAGGCGATCGACCAGGCGCTGGCCGCATCGGTGGCGCGCTACTCGGCCATGATCAACCATGCGCAGCACCTGTTCCTGGCCATCCTGGCGCATGACCTGCGCAATCCGCTCAACACCACGGTGATGGCGTCGAGCTACCTGATGCGCGTGGCGGCGCTCGCTCCGGCGCACGCGGCCATGGTCGCGCGCATCCACCGCAGCGGCCTGCGCATGGGGCGCCTGGTCGACGACCTGATCGATTACACCCGCACCCACCTGGGCACGGCGCTGCCGATGACGCTGAGCAAGGCCAATCTGGGGGTGATCTGCCGCGGCACGGTCGACGAGCTGCGCCTGGCCTATCCGGAGCGCGCCATCGCGTTCGAGGCGGACGCCGAACTGGACGGCATCTGGGACGAGGGACGGATCGCGCAAGTGTTTTCCAACCTGCTCGGCAACGCCTTGCAGCATGGCTCACCCGACCAGCCGATCGGCATGCGGCTGGTATCGGGCAGCAGCGACATCATCGTCCGCATCCATAACCGGGGCAAGCCGATCGCACCGGCCGCGATCGCGATGATTTTCGATCCGCTGGTGCGCTTTGCCGATCCGGATGCGCACCCGCATGGCAGCGAGAACAGCCTGGGCATCGGCCTGTACATTGCCCGCGCGATCATCGAAGCCCATGGCGGCGCGATCGCAGTCACGTCCGACGCCGTTAGCGGCACCACGTTCAGCGTGCGCCTGCCGCGCCTGCCGCCGCCGCGCGACACGGCGCGCCTGCCGGCGTAATGCCTAGTGCACGTCGTGGTTGTGCACGGGCAGCAGCGGGAACAGGTCGGCCGCGCCGCCGCCGGCGCCCAGCATGCGCACCAGCTGGCGCAGCTGCTCGTCCTTGATGAAGCTGGCCGCCGAGCTGGCTTCGAGCAGCAGCGCCGGATCCATCGAGCGCGCCACTGCCCAGCCCTGCACGTAATCGACGCCGATTTCGGCCAGCGTGCGCACCGTCGCGGTGTCCTCGGCCCATTCGGCGATGGTTTTCATGCCCAGGTTGACGGCCAGGCTGACGATCGCCTCGACGATGGCCACGTTGGCCGGATGCTCGTTGATGTTGACGATGAAGTTGCCATCGATCTTGAGCACGTCGGCGGGCAGCTCCTTCAAATAGGAGAACGAGGTGTAGCCGGCGCCGAAATCGTCGAGCGCGACCTTGACCCCGAAACTGCGCACCTGGTCGATGAAGCGGCGCGTGTTGTCCAGGTCGTGCAGCGCCACGCTTTCGGTCACTTCCATGCACAGGAAGTTGGCCACGTGCGCGTGGCGGCGCAGGATCTCGATAGTGTCCTGCACGAAGCGCTCGTCGTTGAGCGAGGCGCCCGACAAATTCATGCACACGAACTGGGTGTTGCCCAGCTGCTCGACATGCGCGCCTATCCAGGCCAGCGTGCTGCTCAGCACCCAGCGGTCGATCATGCCGGCGCGCCCGCTCTTCTCGGCCGCGGCGATGATCGGGCCGGCCGCCATCACGCTGCCGTCGGCATCGCGCATGCGCAGCAAGACTTCAAAATTGAGCGAGTCGTACGGCGCCTTGAGCGACATGATCGGTTGCATCTCGAGGAACATGCCGGCTGTGCCGTCGCTGCCGGACAGGCGCGCCACCAGGTGCAGTTCGGCTTCGCGCTCGTGGAAGGCGGCCGCGTCGCGCTCGTACACGACCAGCGAATCGGCGTGTCCCGACTTCGCCTCGCGGCAAGCCCGGTCGGCGGTCGAGACGGCGTCTTTCATCTGCATGCCGTGCGCCACTTCGATCAGGCCGATCGAGCAGCGCACGTGGAAGGCCTTGTCGGCCACCCGGTACGGCGTGTTGCCGACCCGCTCGACGATGCCGCGGCAGATCAGCGCCGCCAGCGGAATGGTGGTGTCGGGCATCACGATGACAAATTCATCGCCGCCGACCCGGCCGATCTGCTGGCCGCCGGCCAGGACCGTGCTGATCCGTTCGCACACCTGCTTGAGCACCTCGTCGCCGGCGTTGTGGCCGAACAGGTCGTTGATCAGCTTGAAGCGGTCCAGGTCCAGGTAGGCCAGCGCCAGTGGGCGCCCGGCCGCCAGCGGGCCGACCGCGTTGTCGAACGCGCGCTCGATGCCGCGCCGGTTGAAGACCTTGGTCAGCGGGTCATTGTTGGCCATGAAGCGCAGCTGTTCGGTGGCCTTGTCCTGTTCCGTGGTGTCTTGCAGCACGCCTTCGATCTTGCCGCGTGCCAGCGTGGCGCGCACCAGGAAGCGGCGCGTGCCCTCGCGGTTTTCGATGGCCAGCTCGACGTCGGCCTGCGAATGGACCAGGTCGTGCAAGCGGCTCCAGACGCCCTCGGCGAAAAACTGCTTCCAGCGCGTACGCCCGGCCACGATGTCGGAGGTGCCAAGCATCTTGCACAGGGCCGGATTGGTGCTCAGGAAATGGCCGTACACATCGAGCGTGAACAAGCCGACCGGCATCGCCTCGTAGGCATGCTCGAGCTCGGCCTGGGCGGCGATGCGCTGGACCGTTTCGAGGCGCATCTGTTCGGCCACGGCCAGCGCGGCCAGCAGGCTCGATGCCAGCGCCCCGGTCACGCTGTTGATGACGCCGAGGAAGTCGCGCAAGCCGAGCGCTGCGGCGATCACTTCCGAAAAGCTCGACACGAAGGTGGCGGCGAACGAGGCGGCGAACCAGAACGCCACCCGGGTATTGGAGCCGAGCATGACGCTGACCAGGGCCAGCGTCATCATCAGCAGGCCGGCCGCCACCACCACCCACATCAGCGGCAAGTAGATGTTGTACGGCAGCAGCACGGCGCACGCCAGCAGCGGCAGGCAGAACCACTGGGCGATGCGCAGCGGCCACTGGTAGCGGGTGGTGGCCAGGTCCTTGGCAAACAGTGCGCGAAACAGCGTCAGGCAGGAAATCGAGTACAACGCGATCGTCACCGCCCGGCTCGGCAGCAGCCAGGCTTCGGGCACCAGCTGGCCGAGCCACTGGATGTCCCAGCCGGCCGACAGCGCGCCGATGCGCAGGTTCAGCACCAGCCAGCCGGCAAACAGCACATACAGCGATTGCCGGTTGATCAAGGCGGTGGTCAGCACGATCATGCCGCCGTCGAGCAATCCCGACTTGCGGTGAAATTGCAGCACCGACAGCGCCATCTGCTCGGGCCGCCATTGCACCGCCGACAGCCGCGCCGGACCGGCGAAGGTCGCGCGGCACAGCACGGTCGATGGGGTGTGCGCCAGGTTCAGCGAAAAACCGGCCTTGGCCGCCTGCATCGCCCCGCTCGCGCCGGAACGGGCGGCGTGGCCGAGCAGCGTCATGCCGGCCTGGTCCCAGCAAGTGACTGCTAGCGCATGGCGCGACGGCAGTTCGACCACCGCCGCCTCGTCCGGTGCGCCGCGCGTGCTGAAGCTGAACCAGACCGGGGTCTGGTGCAGGCCGGTGTCGAAATGGGTCACCGCGGCGCTGGCGTCGAGGCTGGCCATCAGCGCGGCGTGGGTCGGCGTGGCGCCGCTCTGGCGCAAGGCTTTCAGTTCCAGTTGCTTGTCGCCGCCGGCCACGTACAAATTATTCCAAAATAACAGCGCGATCAGCGAGATCAGCGCGATACCGAGCGGTATCACGTAATACGACAGCACGCGCAAGGCGGCATCGAGCGTACGGTGGGCGCGCGCCAGCCATGGCGTGCGCGAAAAGACTTGCTGCAAATGCATGAGCTGTATTCCAAAACGACCGGGGATGAGCCGCCATTCTATCCCTTAGGCGGAAATCATTCCCGTAGCATACAGCGTTGGAAAGATGCAGTCATGCAATGTTTATCAGGCGGACACGAATTCGAAGGTCGGACCCACGGCCTGGCGCCGCAAGGTCACCGCCGGATGGGCCGCCGGCCGGCGCGCCGGACGCAGCGCGATATCGATGTCCGGATGCCTGGTGTGGCGGAAAAAGCCGAGCAAGGGGTGCTTCGCCGCTTCCCAGCGCGCCTCGCCGGTGGCGATTTCAAACGCCATCACGCGGTGCGGGATATTGCCCACGTGGCGCAGCGGCACCGGCTGCTTGTCGACGAACACATCGCTAAAGAGCAGTTGTTCGTACTGGCGGTCGATCGGCGCGCGTCCGGTCACGACGGCCCAGGCCACCTGGTTCTGCTCGCAATACTCGAAACAGGCCTTGATCAGGGCGATCTTGACCAGCCGCCCAATGCGCCCTTCCTGGACGCCCAGGCGGGTGACTTCGGCCATCCGCCGGGTTTGCAGCCACAGCGGCAAGGCGACCGAGGCTTCGACGTGCAGCGGCTGGTGCACATTGGTCTGGATTCGGGTGCTGCCCAGCGCCGAGCCATCGAGCTTCGATTCGGCCAGCAGGATCACCGCATCGCTGTCGTAGTCGCTGTCCTCGGGCTCGGTCAGGCTCCTGGCAAATTCCGGCACGTGGCGCGCGTAAGCGGCATGGCGCACCCGCACCGCCTTCCACAAGTCCTCGTCGCTCTGGACCCGCTTGATCGTGAACGGCAGGCGCTCGACGGCCTTGGCCAGTTCGCGCTCCCGCTCGCGCTCGAGCCGGGTGCCGGCAACATGGGCGATCAGGCGCGAGGCCGGCAGGGACGGGTGAGAATGTTCCATTGCGGTACTCCTTCGATATGTTCAATTAACGGTTGACCCGTTTGACAATTATCAATCTCAGCGGCAATTTTGAAGCTCTGAGGAAACATACTTTCCCCATTCTGTTTCCCAGAAGAACCATCCCGCGCCGCCGGGCAAGCTGTATACTGGTCGCTTTGATTCGAGGACATTTCCATGAGCGCACTTCCAGCCTGCCCGCAATGCGGTTCCGCCTTTACCTATGAGGATGGCAGCAATTACGTGTGCCCCGAGTGCGGCCACGAATGGCAGGCCCAGGCGGCCGCGGCCGCCGACGAAGCCAGGGTCTACCGCGACTCGGCCGGCAATCTGCTGCAGGACGGCGATACCGTGACCGTGATCAAGGATTTGAAACTGAAGGGCGGCGGCGGCACCGTCAAGATGGGCACCAAGGTCAAGAACATCCGCCTGGTCGACAGCGACCATGACATCGATTGCAAGATCGATGGCTTCGGGGCGATGAGCCTGAAGACGGAGTTCGTCAAGAAGGTCTAGGCAGGAGGGGCCGCCCGCAGCCTGATGGTTTAATCGAACACGTCAGCGTCGAACAGGCGGTAGATGAAGTAGGCCCAGGTCCAGAAGCCATGCGACCGGCTGCCGTCGTCCATGTTCGGCACACTGTCGTAAGGCCTGCTGGTGTGGAACTGGGTGCAGCCGCACACGAACAGCACGATCCCCAGCAAGCCCCAGCCCCACGCCGGCGTACTGTACCAGCACGCCAGGGTCAGCCCAAGGCCGACGGCGCAGGACACGATTCCAAGCACCTGGCGCGCCGTCATTGGCATCCGCTCAATTCACGCTCAGCATCGCCACTACCACCATGTACAACGTGAAGACGATGCCGGCGATCAGCATCAGCGCGGCGGTACGCCACAAGGCCGACCAGCGGCCCAGCGCATAGGTGCCGCGCAGCTGCACGAACATGTGGACCGGCGGTGCGCACAACAGCAAGGCCAGCATCAGTTTTCCCAGGCCGAGGCGCCCGAGGATGAACAACAGCGAAAACAGCAATGCCATGAAGGATAGCGAATACAGCGAAAATACGGCGTGGTCGTACAGCGTCAGGTCGCGCCGGCGGCAGAACAGCAGCCACAGGAAAGGCAGCGAGATGGGCACCAGCAGGAAGGAATACTTGGAGCCGGCGCCTTTGAGCTTGTACAGCGTCAGCTCGCGGTTCTGGTTCGCATGCGCGAGCGCGTCATCGAGCGCTTTCCAGCCGGTTTTGCCGGAAAAGCCGATCGTGCCCGACTTGATGTCCTCCAGGCCGCTTTCCAGCGCCGCCTGGTCCTCGAGCGCGTCATCGACGTCCTTTTGCGCCGCTGCGACGGAGCCGCCATTGACGTGGGCGAATGCCAGCTGGGCTTTTGCCCTGGCCACCTTGGCCTTGCCTGCAGCAATTTCCTTGGTCATCTGGGCCGCCGGGTCCATCGGCACGACTTTGAACGCCTTGTTCGGACCGCTGAGCAGGGAGGCCGATGAAAACATGACCACCACCATGAACAGGAACAGCGCCAGCGGCGAAACGTAGCGCGTGCGGCGCCCGTCGATGTAGCTGCGCGTCAGCTTGCCCGGCTTGGCGACCAGCATCGGCAGCGTCATCAGCCCCTTGGAATCGAAGTGCAGCACGCCGTGCAATACTTCTTCGCCCATGTGCAGCAGCGATTTGTGGACGTGCGCACGCTGGCCGCACGCGTGGCAAAACTTGCCGTTGAGGGCGGTGGCGCAATTGGCGCACTCGCTCGCTTCCACCGCGACCGGCGTCAGGACTGCACTCATTTTAAAATTCCTGCTAACAACTAAAGTGCGGGAATAATATCATTTTCGCATGCGCGCCTGGCGGGAATATTTTGTACAACGTCGTCCTCGCGGGGACGACCGGACTCACGCCACCGCTTCGCGCGCGCGCACCCGCGTCTCGAGCAGGATCACCTTGATCTCGGGCACGCAGGAGCCGCAATTGCCGCCCGCCTTCACGCACGCCGTCACTTCCGGCACCGTTTTCAGGTCATGCGCGCGGATCGCATCGCAAATCGTGTTGCGGCCCACCCCGAAACACGAGCACACGGTCGGCCCGGTATCGGCGCGCACGCCCAGCGCCTGCCCTGCCAATATGCCCGCGCGCTCGGCCTGGCCCAGCTCCTCGTTGGCGAACAGGCCGGCCAGCCACGCGCGCGCCGGCAGGTCGGGCCGCGGCGACAGGAAAATGCACTGCTCGATGCGGTCGTCCACCACGTGCACCGCGCGGTACACGCCTTCGGTCCGGTCCTCGTAGTCGAGCCAGTCGGCGTGCGCATCGGTCACGCCCAGCAGGGCCCGGGCCCAGGCGCCGCGGTCGGACAGCAGCTTGCGGCCCGCCATCTCGTAGCGCGCGAAGCCGCGTCCCTGCACCCGCGTCCAGTGCGCCACGCTGTCCAGGTTCAGCTCCGTGCGGCTCAGCACAAACGCATGCCAGGCCACGCCGAAGCGTTCGATCGTCACCGGCGTGTGCTTGAATTCGGGCTCGCCCGAAATCGGGTCGACCGCGGGATTGACCAGCGTGCCCACCCGCGCATCGGACGCATTCTGGGCGCTCCAGTGGATCGGCACGAACACGTCGCCGCGCGCGATGCCGCCGCCATGCTGGACGCGCGCCACCATCGCGCCCCACTCGCTCGACAGGCGCGCCAGCTCGCCCTCGCGCACGCCGAACTTGAGCGCGTCCTGCGGATGCATGTCGATGAACGATTCGGCCGTGTGGTCGGCCAGCCGTGGCGCCCTGCCGGTGCGCGTCATCGTGTGCCACTGGTCGCGCACGCGGCCGGTGTTGAGGATCAGCGGATATTCGCCGTCCGGCGCATGGGCCGGCGCACGCGGCGCGGTTGCCACGAAACGCGCGCGGCCGTCCGGATGGGCGAAGCGGCCGTCCCCGAATAGCCGTTCGGTGCCCTGCCTTGCGGCCAACACCGGCCACTGCAGCGGCGCCATTTGGTCGTATGCATGCGCCCCCTGCCCGACCAGACCGGCCAGGTTGAAGACCCGTTCGCCGTCATTGCGAAATGCCGACAGGCGCGCATGTTCGTCGAACACGTCAAACGCGTTGTTGAAATCGAAGCCGCCAAAGCCCATCGCCCTGGCCACGTCGCACACGATGCGCCAGTCGGCGCGCGCTTCGCCCGGCGCCGGCAAGAAGGCGCGCTGGCGCGTGATGCAGCGCTCCGAATTGGTGACCGTGCCGTCCTTTTCGCCCCACCCCAGCGCCGGCAGCAGCACGTCGGCAAAGGCGTTGGTGTCGGTATTGCCGATGATGTCGGAGACGATCACCAGTTCGCATTTTTCCAGCGCGCGCTGGACCTGGTTGGCGTCCGGCAGGCTGACCATCGGATTGGTGGCCATGATCCACACCGCCTTGACCTTGCCCTGTTCGATTGCCTGGAACAGGTCGACCGCTTTCAGGCCCGGCTTGCCGGCCACCTGTGGCGAGTCCCAGAAAGTTTGCACCGTGTCGCGGTGCACTGGATTGGCCAGCTCCATGTGCGCGGCCAGCATATTGGCCAGGCCGCCCACTTCGCGCCCGCCCATCGCGTTTGGCTGCCCGGTCAGCGAGAACGGCCCCATGCCTGGCTTGCCGATGCGGCCCGTCAGCAAATGGCAGTTGATGATGCTGTTGACTTTGTCGGTGCCGGCCGAGGACTGGTTCACGCCCTGCGAAAAACCCGTGACGACACGGGTGGTGGCGGCGAACAGCTGGTAGAACTTGAGCAGGTCGGCCGGGTCGAGGCGGCACTTGCGGGCCACGTCCGCCAGTGCGATCTCGGCCGCCGCCAGCGCGTCATCGATTCCGTTGGTGTGATCGTCGATGAAGGCGTCGTCGCGTGCGCCATTGCGCGCCAGGTAACTGAGCAGGCCGTTGAACAGCCACACATCGGTGCCCGGCTTGACCGGCAGGTGCAGGTCGGCCACTTCGCAGGTCGCGGTGCGGCGCGGGTCGATGACGACCACCTGCACGTCGGGGCGCGCTTCTTTCAGGCGCGCGATGCGCTGGAACAGGATCGGGTGGCACCAGGCGCTGTTGGCGCCGACCAGCACGATCATGTCGGCCGTGTCGAAGTCGTCGTAGCAGCCAGGCACCAGGTCGCCGCCGAAGGCCCGCTTGTGCCCCGCCACCGCCGACGACATGCACAGGCGCGAGTTGGTGTCGATGTTGGCGCTGCCGATATACCCTTTCATCAGCTTGTTGGCGACGTAGTAGTCCTCGGTCAGCAACTGGCCGGATACGTAGAATGCCACCGCATCCGGCCCGTGCTCTGCGATGATGTCGCGCAGTCCGACGGCGACGCGGTCGATCGCTTCGCCCCATGTTGCCTGCCTCAGCACGCCGTCTTCGCGGAATGTCGGATGCAGCAGCCTCCCCCCCAGTTCTATCGTTTCCCCCAAGGCCGCGCCCTTGACGCACAGGCGTCCCTGGTTGGCCGGATGCTGCTGGTCGCCGGCGATGGCAATCGCGCCGTCGGGCAGCCTGGTGGCCGTGATGCCGCAGCCGACGCCGCAATAGGGACAGGTGCTGCGGATGGGGGATGAATTCATGGTTGCTCCGTTTTATGCAGCTTGGGCGCACAAGGCTTCGCCGAACAGCAGGCGGTTGCGCATTGCCGAAATATCGGTGCGGTTCTGGATCAGGCCGAAATACCACGGCCCGTCCTGCACATCTCCATATAGTACTGCGCCAGCGATCCGGTTACCGGCCAGTACCAGGCGTTTGTAGACGCCGCGCCGCGGATCGCGCAGCACCAGGTCTTCGCTGCCTTCGCCGCCGATGAAGTCGCCCACCGAATACAGGTCGACGCCGGTCACTTTCAGCTTGGTCGGGGTGGCCGTCTGCACGTAGCGGCGGTGGCCTTTTTGCGCCAGGTGGGCGCCGCACACCTTGGCCTGGTCCCAGATCGGCGCGACCAGGCCGAAGGTGGCGCTGCGGTGCTGCACGCATTCGCCGACCGCGTACACGCGCGGGTCGTAGGTCTGCAAGGTGTCGTCGACGACGATGGCGCGCTCGCAATGCAGTCCGGACTCCCGGGCCAAGGCGATGTTCGGGCGCACGCCGGCGGCCATCACGACCAGGTCGGCCGGCAGTTCCGAGCCGTCCTTGAAGCGCACTGCCGTTACGCGCTTGGTGCCGACGATCTCGGTGGTCTCCGCTTCGAGCATGAAGCGCAGCCCTTTCGCTTCGAGCGAGTTCTTGAGCAGCAGCGAGGCCGGCTTATCGAGCTGCATGTTCATCAGGCTGTCGGTCACGTGCACCACCGTGACGTCCATGCCGCGCCGCTGCAGGCCGTTGGCCGCTTCCAGGCCCAGCAAGCCGCCGCCGATGACGACCGCGTGGCCGCCGCTCTTGGCCGCTGCGAGCATGGTGTCGACGTCGTTGATGTCGCGAAAACCGATCACGCCAGGCAGTTTGTGGCCCGGTACCGGAATGATGAACGGGTTCGAACCGGTCGCCATCAGCAGCCGGTCGTACCAGACTTCACGGCCCGACTTGGCGCGCACCACGCGGCGGCGGCGGTCGATGTGGACCACCGGGTCGCCCGCATGCAATGTGATACCGTTTTTGGCGTACCACTCCCTGGTATGTATCATGATGTCGTCCATGCTCTTGTCGCCGGCCAGTACCGGCGAAAGCAGGATGCGGTTGTAGTTTCCATGCGGCTCGGCGCCGAACACGGTGATGTCGTACAGCTCGGGCGCCAGCTTGAGCAGCTCCTCGACCGTGCGCATGCCGGCCATGCCGTTGCCGATCACGACCAGCGACTGCCGTGGGCCGGTTGCACTCATGCGCCTATCCATACCTTGCCGCCTTCGATGCGGGCGCGGTAGCTGGCCACGGAGTTCTCCGGCGCTTCCAGGCATTCGCCGGTCATCAGGTCAAAGTGATGCTTGTAGATCGGCGAGGCGACGACGATGCGTTCACCCAGGCTGCCCACCATGCCGCGCGAGAGCACGGCCGCGCCGCTGTTCGGGTCGAAGTTCCCGATCGCGAATACCCGGTCCTCGGCATCCGCCACGCGGAACACGGCCACCTGCTGGCCGTCGAGCAAGGCGCAGACGCCGGTGTTGGGGACGATCTCGTCGAGCGAGCAGACAGCGTTCCAGTTACCCAGTTCATCGCGGTGCATATGATTCTCCTTTAAGCGGACTGAATGGCGATCGGGATGACGCGCTTGCGCTCCTCGATCGTGGCCGGGCGAATCTGGCCGCGTTCGGGCACGAACACCACGTTCTCGTCGGCCTGTTCGCTGTTGACGAAATGGCGGAAGCGCTGGCGCGTGGCCGGGTCGTTGACGGCCGCCTTCCATTCGCAGGCGTAGGTATTGACCACGTGCTGCATGTCCGCTTCCAGGTCGGCGGCCAGGCCCAGCTTGTCGTTGACGACCACGTCGCGCAGGTATTCGAGCCCGCCTTCGAGATTGTCGCGCCAGACGCTGGTGCGCTGCAGGCGGTCGGCGGTGCGGGTGTAGAACATCAGGAAGCGATCGATGTAGCGGATCACGGTCGCTTCGTCCAGGTCGGATGCAATCAGTTCGGCGTGGCGCGGCTTCATGCCGCCGTTGCCGCACACGTACAGGTTCCAGCCCTTTTCGGTGGCGATCAGGCCCACGTCCTTGCCTTGCGCTTCGGCGCACTCGCGGGTGCAGCCGGACACGCCGAACTTGATCTTGTGCGGCGTGCGCAGGCCCTTGTAGCGGTTTTCCAGCTCGATCGCGAAGCCGACGCTGTCGGCCACGCCGTAGCGGCACCAGGTCGAGCCGACGCACGATTTGACGGTGCGCAGCGACTTGCCGTAGGCGTGGCCGGATTCAAAACCGGCCGCGATCAGTTCTTCCCAGATGACCGGCAACTGCTCGACGCGCGCGCCGAACAGGTCGACCCGCTGGCCGCCGGTGATCTTGGTGTACAGGCCGTACTTCTTGGCGACCGTGCCGACCGCGATCAGGCCATCGGCCGTCACTTCGCCGCCCGGCATGCGCGGCACCACCGAGTAGGTGCCGTCCTTCTGGATATTGCCGAGGAAGTAGTCGTTGGTATCCTGCAGGCTGGCGTGCTCCGGCTTGAGCACGAAGTCGTTCCAGGTCGAGGCCAGCACGCTGGCGGCGACCGGCTTGCAGATATCGCAGCCCAGGCCCGTGCCATGCTCGGCCAGCAGGTCGGCGAAGCTCTTGATGTGGCCGACCTTCACCAGGTGGAAAATCTCCTGGCGCGAGTACGGGAAGTGTTCGCACAGGTGGTTGTTGACGGCCATGCCCTGCTTCTTCATCTCGGCCTTCATCACCTGGGTCACCAGCGGCACGCAGCCGCCGCAGCTGGTGCCGGCGCAGGTAGCACTTTTCAGCGCGCCGATGGTCGTCGCGCCGCCGCACACGGCTGCGCACAGCGCGCCTTTGGAGACGTCGTTGCATGAACAGATCTGCGCCGTGTCGGGCAAGGCGTCGACGCCCAGCGCCGGCCTGGCCTTGCCATCGCTGGATGGCAGGATCAAAAATTCCGGCGACTCGGGCAGCTCGATCTTGTTCAGCATCATTTGCAGCAGGGTGCCGTATTCGCTGGCGTCGCCCACCATCACGCCGCCCAGCAGGAACTTGCCGCATTCGGACACGACGATTTTCTTGTAGACCTGCTTGCGCTCGTCGGTGAACTGGTAGGAGCGGCTGCCGGCCGACACGCCGTGCGGGTCGCCGATGCTGGCCACGTCCACGCCCATCAGTTTGAGCTTGGTGCTCATGTCGGCGCCGGTGAACTGGGCCGCCTGTTCGCCGGCGATGTGGCGCGCGGCCACGCGCGCCATGTCGTAGCCCGGCGCCACCAGCCCGAATACCTGCCCGTTCCACAGCGCGCATTCGCCAATCGCGTAGATGTCCGGATCGGACGTCAGGCAGCTGTTGTCGATCGAAATGCCGCCGCGCGCGCCGACCGCCAGGCCGCAGCCGCGCGCCAGCTGGTCGCGCGGACGTATGCCGGCCGAGAAAACGATCATGTCGGTATCGAGATGGGTGCCGTCGGCAAAGCGCATGCGGTGCGTTCCTTCTTCGCCGTCGATGATCGCGATCGTCGTCTTTTGGGTGTGCACCGTCACGCCCAGGTCTTCGATCTTGGCGCGCAGCACGCGCGCGCCACCATCGTCGACCTGCACCGCCATCAGGCGCGGCGCGAATTCGACCACGTGGGTCTCGAGCTTCATGTCGACCAGCGCCTTGGCGCATTCGAGGCCCAACAGGCCGCCGCCGATGACCACGCCGGTTTTGGAGCGCTTGCCGCATTCGAGCATCTTCTCCAGATCTTCGATGGTGCGGTAGACGAAGCTGTCCTTGCGGTCCTTGCCGGCCAGCGGCGGCACGAACGGGTAGGAGCCGGTGGCGAACACCAGCTTGTCGTATACCAGTACCTCGCCGCTGCGCAGCGTGACCGTCTTTTCGGCGCGGTCGACGTCGACCGCGCGTGCATTCACCTTCAGCAGCATGTTGCCGTTCTCGAAGAAGCCTGATGGCACCAGCGACAGGTCGCTGGCCGATTTACCGGCGAAGAACTCCGACAGGTGGACCCGGTCGTAGGCCGCGCGCGGCTCTTCGCACAGCACCGTCACTTCCAGGCCCGGCACATTGCTGGCGCTGAGCGATTCGAGGAATTTATGGCCTACCATGCCGTGGCCGATGACGATGATCTTCATGCTGCGTCTCCTTAAGCGATTGCGTTGTTGCCGGCGGCCGGCGCCGAATCTGCGGCGATGGTCAGGCGTACTGCGATGGCACAGACGGCCGACAGCAGCACCATGCCCGACAGGATCGCGAGGGTCTGCTGAATGTTGCCGGTCCCTTTCATCAGGAAGCCCGCGGCCACCGCGCCGACGTTGCCGCCCGCGCCGATGATGCCGGCCACGCCGCCCAATGCCTTGTTGTCGATGAACGGCACCAGCGCGTAGGTCGCGCCGCAGGCCATGTGGGTGAACAGGCCGAACACCAGCATCGCCAGCACCGCGAAAGCGACCGTGTCGGCTTTCGAGAACCACAGCAAGCCAAGCCCTTCGCCGATCATCATCACGAACAGCAGCGTGACGCGGCTGTTGATGGTGCCGCGCGCAGCCATCTTGTCGGACACCCAGCCGCCCAGGGCGCGGGCAAACAGTGCCAGCAGGCCGAAGCTGCCCGCGGCCAGGCCGGCCGATTTCAGCGACAGGCCGAAATGGTCGACGTAATACACGGCGGCGATGTTGTGGATGAAGATCTCGATACCGAAGCAGGCGCCGTAGGTCACGAACAGCAGCCACACGCGGTGGTTGGCGCTGGCCGCCTTGAAACTGGCCCAGCCGCCTTTCTTTCCGCCTTCGATGGCGATGCCGGCCTTGCGCATGTCGTCGTAGTTACCGTCCGGGCAATCCTGGGTAAATTTGTAGTACACACCAGCCATGACCAGCATCAGCACGCCCGGCACCAGCAAGGCGACGCGCCAGCCGAGCTTTTCGCTCACGCCCAGCATGACGACCGCGCCGACCAGCAGCGGCATCAGCGCCTGCGCCGCGCCACCGCCGGCATTGCCCCAGCCTGCGGCAGCCGCGTTGGCGGTGCCGACCACTTTAGGGCCGAACATGACCGAGGTGTGATACTGGGTGATGACGAAGCTCGCGCCCACCGCGCCGATCCCGAGGCGGAAGAACAAGAAGCTCTCGTAGCTTTGCGAGGCAGCCACGCCCAGCACGGGAATGGCGCCCAGCAGCAGCAGGCCAGTGTAGGTTTTGCGCGGGCCGAAGCGGTCGCACATCGGGCCGACGATCAGGCGGATCAGGATCGTGATGGCGACCGCGGCGATATTGATGTTGGCCACCTGGGCCAGCGACAGGCCGAATTCGCCTTTAATGATCGGCATCAGCGGCGCGCAGGCGAACCAGGCGAAGAAGCAGACGAAGAAAGCCATCCAAGTCAGGTGGAAGGCGCGCATCTGCGGCGTGTTGAAGCTGAAGAGAGCGATGCTGTTTGCTTTGTTGGCCATTTTTTATCCCGTTAAAAACAAAAAGGCGTCCGACCAACCCGGTGATGAAAACCAGGTTGGGCGGACGCCGTTGTCCTGCCGATCCGCCGTTGGATCAGCGCTTGTGTTCTAAGGGATCGCCATTGATCCTATGACTACTCATTAGCAAATGGCGTGCCAGATGGCTTCAGGGGTATTCGGCCGGTGTGACGGGGGATGGCGCTACATTGCGGTGCAACAATGCGCGAAAATGATGCGCGTGAGCGTGCGTGAGGCGCCCGCCTTAAATTGCGGGCGCCGGTGCTTTCAAATTCGACAGCAGTTCATTGCGAACATACACGTCGGCCTTGGAGATATCGTACGTTAGTCCGCTGAGCAGCAGCGGATCCATATCCGAGCGAAACCCTTTTTTCGACATGTTTTCATCCAGATGCTGCAGAAAGTCCGCATGGCTGATATCTTCCTTATCCATGTAGTGGCGAAAGCAGCGGACGACTTCGGCGGCGTCCACATCTTGAATCTTGCTATGGTTAAGAGCCCAGTATAAATCGAACAGATCGCGCCCTTTGCTGCGTTGAAAGAGCGCGCGCATCTTTGTTCCCAACATTTCATTGATGTCGAACGAGACCACCTCCGCCGTCATTTCCTCTTTTCGAAATGGGAATGTGAATGCGAGCTTTACGGTGGGCATATAGTGGACCCGCTCCGTCAAATTAACCTCGACTTCGATCTTCAGCGTCTGCCCCTCATTCGCCACCGAGGGCACCTCATAAATGCATCTCCAAATTTTTGATGGCCTGATCAAATTTCTGGCCGCCAGCCTCAAAGACTCGAAGACGCTGTTTTTCGGTTCGCCAAATAGGTCCGACAACGCTGCCTGTATATTGGCTTTTACAGCCTCTTCGGAAACGTCCTCGTCCACGACCACCAGATCAATATCCTCAGAATATCTGGATGCAGGTGCGAGATGTATTTTATGCAAAACCGTTCCGCCGCGCATGGCCACCTGGGTACGCAACTGTGGGTGATTGAAAATCTTGACCATTGCCATGCAGAGCAAAAGGTCCTGCTCCACCTGATATAGTTCTGGCCACGGAACCTCATTCTGATGCACCAAAATGTCCTGCCGGCGCAACTGAATCATGACAATTCCTTCAGATCGGCGTTGTTAATAACGCTCCACTTCACTTCCAAACTGCGGGCTGGACCGAGCATGCTGCGACCATCGCTCTCTGGCTCCAATAGAACCAATCGCTTTCGCGGATAAATATCTTTAATAAATTTCAAGAGTACGCACGCGTATTCCCTTTTGCCCAGCCATTCCAATATGAATCCCATGCGCTGGATAACCGATAGTTCGATTTTCGAATCTAGCACAGCATTCAATCCTTCGACCGAGAATTGGCCGAGCATGTCCTTGATCGTCGCCACGGCTCGGGCAACTCCTCCGATACGCGACGAATACCGAATCAAGTCGAGACCTGTTTCTTCCGGAGTGCTAATTAATAATCGGGCATAGGCCGGAAATTTTTCCATCGTCTTTGCGGACAGCAAGTCTTTCTTGACAAAAAATTCGATTGTCATGCGTCCGACATGGATATCCTTGACCGGCCTGTCAACAATGACTTGCGTCTTTTGAACTGATTGATGCGATGCGCCGTGGATTTGCGCAGCCGAGAGCAGCGCGACGTAATAGGGCCGGTCGATGTATTGGAAGTACTCATCCAGCCACCAGTCAATCGGAGGAATGCCCATGGGCGTTTGCTCGGCATTCACGATGACGTAAAAGTCGCGTTGTGGCGAGACCTGAACAATCATGCCTTCCAACCTGAGAAGTTGAGATTTTGCAGCGATTTTTGTCAATGCCGTAGCCGCACAGAGCTCATCGAGGAAAAAAGTCACTTTCCCTTTGGACTGGCACTTGCGAACGAAGCGCAAGGCGGCACCTCTGCTATGCTGAGTCTGCAATGCTTCTATCTTGGCATCATTTGTACGTTCCATTTACGGATAATAGCATTGAATGCTAAGTAGTGTAAATTAAACAGCCAAAAAATACTCTTAACACAACTAGACAGCTTGCAGCGCGAAAAAATTCCACTTTTGATAATTTTTGACGGTCGCGTGTACGCTCATTAGTGTTCAACGCTGTTTTTAGCGAACCTAACCGACAAAAATTTTAATGTGGAATTTTTTGCTCGACCTAAATTAGGCTGCGCGTCGGTTTGTTCGCCAAGCGCGTACCGCTGCTGGTCCGGCTGATCTTCAAGATCTCCAATGCAGGCTTGTGCCTGCCCCGTTTCGTCACACTGCTGATGTGTGCCGACCCAGTGAAATACTCGACTCCAAGACTTGTTGACGGGGCAGAAACAATTTGAACGACCGAGCTGTTCGACGCGACATCTCTGAACTCTCCCCAGAATGTTGCATGGTGATGCCCGTGCATCACGACCGAATCACCCTGGTTCCTTAATTCCGAAATAACCTTGTTGGCGTCAGCCATCACCATCCCGGAAAGTTGAAAAGCCGCGAGCACTTTTTCGCGCAGCCATTTCACCCCCTTCTCCTGGCTATTTTTCAATAAAGGCTCGGAGGGCAGGGAGAGCTTATGATGCATGACATGCAAGAACCTCGTCTCAGTCATGGCTTTTCTTATTGACTTGAAATTGGCCAACTGGCGCTCGCCCACTTCGCCGAACGAGTTGCTAAATGCTGAAGTGGACGAACGCACGGTGTTCCAGACGAGAAAATCGACTTCGGCGAAACTGGCGACCGACACGACAATCGGGAAGATATTCTCGGTTGCCCGCAGCTTTTTATTAAAATTTTCTTTGGAATTCAGTATGCCCGCCCATTTCCCGTTGAAGGGCACCATGGTCATGCTAACGCTGCACCACACGCTGGCCCTGCTTCCCATCAGCGCCACTGCGGCATTCATATATTCTTGCATGCGATACCAGCGCCCGAACCAGTCATATCTATCGCCAACCAAAATCAGGCTAGCCATGCCGTAACCGACTATATTCAAGTCATGGTTTCCGGGAGCGATTACCAGTGTCTGCTCGAATTCCCCCAGCATGTTCTTTACTGCGAGCCACGAGTCTGCATGTCCCGTGTCCGTCATATCACCGGATGCGACTATTGCCGTGTTTCCGGTCTTCATCAAGGACCTTAATTTCTGCTTCAATTTTCCTTCGACGTTATTGTCCCACAAGTGACCTTCCGTTAGATTACATCCGTCTTCAGGATGATGGAAATCCGATATGTGCAGGATTGTTCCGACTGGATCACTACCCAAGCGATTCTTGGGAAAGGCGATTGTTGATAATCGTCTATGGCGCTGCGACCTTCCATTCAATTCTTCAAGGAAATATCGAAAAGAGAAAACGCTGATCGAGACAAGGACCGACACGCCAACCGCCGCGTACGTCACGCCAAGAATCCTGAGCCCTTTGCTTGCCACATGGTCCGGAAAAATCTGCCAGGTCCGCCACAGCGCCCCACCCGCCCCGATAGCAAATATCAAAGTGCCAACAAAAACCAACGCTGCGGTGACTTTGGTACGAAGAACACCTTTCCTTTGCTCATCGAATCCGACCGATAGTGCATTAAAAAGCCTGGTCCATTTAATGCCAATCATTCTCAATATTCTAATGTTCTCTTCGAAAAACACGAAAAGGGTGCTTCTAAATATGAAACCCGGCACCGCAAGCGATGCTGCCAGCAGGCAAAAATACAAGCGACCATTGTACGTGCTGAGGAAAAGCCCAAGTATTCCATAGAAGACTTCAACGGTTGCGCCGATCGGGAGTACAATTTTTATTAGAAAATTAACAAGCAGATGTCCGCTGTTATGTGGGAATATTTTCATCGACATCCAGATTCTCAATCTCACTCTCGTGGACCACGAGGAAAGCGCGTTTTGGCGCCAGGGGCGACGCCCGTCGATCCCATCCACACGCCGCGAGAATAGCAGCGTCATGCTCATTTATCAACGAAAATGGTTCATCCGACCTGATGGCTGGCGTTGCGACGGCTAGCGGTTATGAATCGCGAACGAGGCCGCATACCCCGCCGGATCGCTGCCGTCCCACACCACGCCATCGATCAGGCACGAGTTGCGCAGCAGCGCGGTCGGCACCGGCGTGCCGGTCAGCTGCGCCGCTTCGCGAAACAGCTCCACCTGGTTGACCCTGCACGCCACGGCCAGGTATTCCGGATCGTGCCGGATCAATCCCCAGCGCCGGTGCTGCGTCATGAACCACATGCCATCCGACAGGTAAGGAAAATTGACCGCGCCATCACGATAGAAGGCCAGCGCATTCGGATCGTTCCAGGCCTCGCCCAGGCCGTTCTGGTACTGGCCCAGCAGGCGCGGCGCGATCGTGTCGGCATGCAGGTTCAGGTAGGCCGGTCCGGCCAGCACCTTGGCCGCTTCCAGCTTGTTGGCGTCGGATGCCTCGATCCACTTGCCGGCGTCGAGCACTGCCGCGATCAATGCGCGGCAAGCATCCGCGTTCTCGCCCGCGAAGGCCGCCGTCGTTCCGAGCGCCTTGCCCGGATGATCAGGCCAGATCTGCTGACTGGTCGCCGCGGTGACGCCGATCCCGTCCTGCACCGCGCGCTGTCCCCACGGCTCGCCCGCGCAAAAGCCGTCGATCATCCCTTCGCGCAGGCTGGGCACCATCTGGGTCGGCGGCACTGTCACGGTGCGCACATCGCGCAACGGGTCGACCCGGTAGGCCGCCAGCCAGTAATACAGCAGCATCGCGTGGTTCCCGGTCGGGAAGGTCTGGGCGAAAGTATAGGCGCGCCGGCCGGAGCGCATGGTCTCGGCCAGCGCCTTGCCATTGACCGCGCCACGCTCGGCCAGCGTGCGCGACAGCGTGACGGCCTGGCCGTTCTGGCTCAGCGTCATCAACACCGCCATGTCCTGCTGGCGGCAACCGATGCCCAGCTGGACGCCGTACAGCATGCCGTACAACGCATGGGCGGCGTCGAGCGCGCCGCTGCCAAGCTTGTCGCGCAGGCTGGCCCACGAGGTTTCGCGGCTCAGCACGATCCGGATGCCGTACTGGATGTCGTAGCCGCGCTCCACGGCCATGACCAGCGAAGCACAGTCGGTCAAGGCCATGAAGCCGATGCGGATGGTGGGCAGGTTCTCGTGCATGCGGCCTCCTTTAGCCCAACAGGTCTTCGACATCGAGGATGCGCTGCGCAATCTCGGCCAGTTTCAGGTTCTTGTTCATGGCCATGCTGCGCAGCTTCTGGTAAGCCTGGTCTTCGCTCAGGTGCTGGCTGTTCATCAGGATTCCCTTGGCGCGGTCGATGATCTTGCGCTCGGCCAGCTTGTGGCGCGTCTCGCTCAGTTCAGCCAGCAGCTTTTGCTCTTGCCGAAAGCGCGCCAGCGCCACGTTGAGCACCGGCTTGATGCGCTCGGACTGCAGGCCGGCCACGATGTAAGCCGACACGCCCGCCGCCATCGCTGCGTCCATGCTGCTGGTGGTCTCGTCGTCGGTAAACAGCACGATCGGGCGGCGCTCGTCGCGGCTGGCGATGACGATGTGTTCGAGCACGTCGCGCGCGTCCGATTCGGCGTCGATGATGATCAGGTCCGGCTGGAGCTGGGAGATGCGTTCGGGCAGGTACATGTCGGCCGGCAGCGAGGCAACGATGTCGTAGCCCGACTCGAGCAGCCCGATGCGCAGCGCATTGCCGCGCCTGACCTGGGCGGCCAGCGCCGCGTCGTGTTCATTGCCATCGCTGACGACGGTGTTGACCACGACGATACGCAAGTTGCGCGGGAGGGGCGTGGGTGGTTTCGGCATGAGTCATTGTAAGTGGTTGGCGCAGCGGCGCCGTGTCCCCTTGTTCAAAGCAATTATTGCGCCAAGGGATAAACACGACTTGCCGCCCTGAAAATGCTGCGACGCACCAGAAGAGTGCGCCGCTGTGCGTAAAAGGTGCAGAAAATCAATGTTTTCGGCGGGTGGCGGCATGTTGAACACCCGCCGCACCAGGCTTTCGCGCGCCACGAACCCGCCCTCGACGCCGAATCCGGCGATGAACGACAGGGCCGAACCGGTCAGCGCGACGCCGGCGAACAGCCCGTCCGGCTGCCCGGTCGAGCCGCTCGGCGTGATGAACCGGCGCACCTGGTTGTCCATGATGGCTCCGGTAGCGATGGCGCGGGTTACCGATTCTAGGTGCTTCGACCGTGCATGAGTCTACTGCTGAGCACGTAGCTTGACCCGCCGCATGCAAATTTTGCAGATGGCCAAGGGCGTGCTATACATAGCGGATTCCAGACCATAGAAAGCGATCTCCACCATGCTGCGTCGTCAATTCCTTGCTGCCCTGGCCCTGACAGGCTTGCTGTTGGCGCCGGTGTTTGCCGCCCCCAACATCATTTATTTGACACGGCACGCCGAAAAGGCGGCCGACGGCAAGGATCCGGACCTGACCGCGCAAGGCCAGGCGCGTGCGCGGGGACTGGCTGTGATTCTAGGCAAGGTTGGCATCAAGCAGATTTTCAGCAGCGCGACCAACCGCACCCGGCAAACGGCGCAGCCGCTGGCAAGCCAGGCGGGCTTGGACGTGCAATTGTACGATCCGGCCAAGCCGGCCATTGTGATCGACCAGATCAAGGCGCTGACCGGACCGACCTTGATGGTGGGCCACTCGAACACCGTGCCCGACATGGTCAAGATGCTCGGCGGCGCACCTGGCGCGCCGATCGGCGATGACGAATTCGACCGCCTGTACCAGGTGACGATCGGCGCCGACGGCAGCGTCACGACCGTGCAGCTGACGACCTTGCCGGCGCCCTGAGCGACGCTACTTCGCGTCGAATTCCCTGAGCGCGCGCACCAGCGTCGGATTGCGCGACGGGTCGAGTTCCTGCGCGGCGAAGTTGACCGGTACGGCCTGGCACCACTTGAGCTTCTCGGCCAGCGGCGCGGCGCGCATCTTATCGAGCACGGCTTCGTTTTCGCGCTCCGAGCGCTGCGCCAGGCGGGTTCGTTCGTCGAACGACATCAAGCGCGCCATCACCCGATTCTTCTTTTCGGTCAGCTCGACGTTGCGCTCGCGCCAGGCGTCGCGCGCAGCCAGCACGGCGTGCGTGGTGCTCGGCGCGTTCATCGTGCAGAAACGCGATCCCGTCTCGACGATGATCTGCTTGGCGTACACCGTCACCGCCGCCACCTTCGGATCGCGTTCAAGCTCGACCACCTTGGCCTGATTGACCGGCGCCTTGATCTCCTGCGTTACCGCCGACGCCGGCGGCTGGTCGGTGAAACTGATCTTGCCGTCCGGGCCAATCACTTTGTATACCGGCGCGGCCAGGCCGATCTGTGCGGCCAGCAACCCTGACAATGCCATCCAGCGTACCATCAATTCAATCCTTGAATTCGGGGGTTTGCTTGCTCATGCTGGCCATCATCGCCTTTTGCAGGTCGTCCGACATCAGCATTGCCGCGTTCCAGGTCGCCACGTAGTTCAGGCCATCGGCGACCGTGTGATCGCGCGCGTAGTTCATCATTTCCTTGGTGCCGCGGATCGACAGCGGCGACTTGGCCGCGATCGCGGCGGCGATCTCCAGCACGCCTTCGCGCAGCGCTTCGCGCGACTCGAACACGCGGTTCACCAGGCCGATGTCGCGCGCTTCGACCGCCTCGACCTTGCGCCCGGTGTAGGCCAGTTCGCGCGCCATGCCGTCGCCGATCAGCTTCGGCAGGCGCTGCAGCGTGCCTACGTCGGCCACCATGCCGATGTCGATTTCCTTGATCGAGAAATAGGCGTCGCTGGAACAATAGCGCATGTCGGCGCAAGTGATCAGGTCGATGCCGCCGCCGATGCAGGCGCCGTGGATGGCCGCCAGCACCGGCTTGCGGCAGCGTTCCAGGCTGCTCAGCGTGTCCTGCAAATCGAGGATCACGCGGCGCAGCGATTCGCGCATGCGGCCGTCGCAATCGTCCTGGATCTGGGCGCCCAGTCCCATCATCATCTTCAGGTCGATCCCCGAAGTGAAAGCCTTGCCTTCGCCTTCAAGGATGGCGACGCGCGCCTCGGGCGTATCGTCGATCCAGCGGAAGGCGCTGCGGATGTCGTGCCACATCGCCAGGTTCATCGCATTCGCCTTGTCCGGGCGGTTCAGGCGCACGACGGCGATATGGTGATCCAGCGTGACGGAGAGGGTCTCGAATTGCATAGGGGGCTTTCTCGATTCGCGGGCGGCACGCTGCCGCCATGACGGGTGCGCAAATTCTATCACCGGCGTTGATGGCCGGGCGCTTTGACGCGCCCCTTCCGTTAGAATGCACCATCTAAAAAGGACATCCCATGAACTGGTATTTTGTCGCGGCCGCCGTCCTCGTCTTCCTCACCGGGCTGACGCACACCGTGTTCGGCGAACGGATGATCTTTCGGCGCATGCGCGCCGCCGGCTTCATTCCCACCAACGGCGGCCAATCGCTGCGCGAATACCAGGTGCGCATCGTGTGGGCGACCTGGCACATGGTGACGCTGATGGCGTGGTGTTTCGCAGCCATACTGGCCTGGCTGGCGCTGCCGGCGCAGGCCGGCCTGGCCGGATCGATGATCACCCGATCGTTCATCGCAGCCATGCTGGCCAGTTCCGCCACCGTCGGCATCGGCACCAAAGGCAAACACCTTGGATGGCTGGCACTGCTCGCCACCGCCGTCCTGACCGCCCGCGGCGCCTGCTTGTAGCGCTGGACCTGTAGCATAATGGTGCACCACAACACCACAGGATGCACATGCAAGATCACGACACGCTCCCCGAGAGCGCCGAACGGGTGGCTGGCCTGTTGCGCGCACTGGGCCATGACAAACAGGTGGTGATGCTGCCATCGGCCGGCCGGACCTCGGCCGAAGCGGCCGCCAGCCTGGGCTGCGACGTGGCCGAAATCGCCAAGTCGATCGTGTTCCGGCGCCTCGCCGACGACATGGCGGTGATGGTCATCGCCAGCGGCGCCGACCGCATCGACGAAGCCAAGGTCGCCGCGCTGGCTGGCCCGATCGGCAAGGCCGACGCCAGGTTTGTCAAGGAGCGGATCGGTTACGCGATCGGCGGGGTGTGCCCGATCGGCCATGTGCAGCCGACGCTGATCCTGATCGACGAAAAGCTGTTCGGCTTTGCCAGCGTGTGGGCGGCCGCCGGCCATCCGCATGCCGTGTTCAACCTGACACCGGCGCAACTGCAGGCAATGACGGGCGCGGCCAGCGCGGCCGTCAGCGCAGTCGCCGTCGCCTAAGCCAGGTAGCGTTCGAACCAGTCGAGCGCGTGGTGGGCGACGATCTCGAGCCGGCCCGGCTCTTCAAACAAATGGCTGGCGCCGGGGATGATTTCCAGGTGCCTGACACAGTTCAGGTGCGCCTGCGCCTGCTGATTCAATGCGATGACCTCGGTATCGAGCGCACCGACCAGCAACAAGGTCGGCGCGCGCACGGCCGCCAGCGCTGCCGGCCCGGCCAGGTCCGGACGGCCGCCGCGCGCGACCACCGCCGCGACCCCATCGGGCCGTGCCGCCGCCAGCGCCAGCGCCGCCGCCGCGCCGGTACTGGCGCCGAACAATCCCAGCGGCAGGGTCCTGGTCGCCGGATACTCGGCCAGCCAGTCGGCCGTGGCCGCGAGGCGCCTGCCCAGCAGGGGAATATCGAAATGCATGGCCGTGTCGTGGTCCTCGTCCTCGCTGAGCAGATCCATCAGCAAGGTGCCCAATCCTGCCTTGCGCAGTTCGGACGCGACGAAATTATTGCGCGGGCTATGCCGGCTGCTGCCGCTGCCGTGCGCAAACAGCACCATGCCGGCCGGATCCGGAGGCAAGGCCAGCAAGCCTTCGACGCTGACCGCATCGATGCCGATGGTGACCAGTTCACGATGCTGTCCGGCAGAGAACATGGCGTCTCCTCGCGCTACTTGCGCCGCTGCTGCATGTATTTTTTGACGTCGTCGAAACTGACCTTGCCGCGTTTTGCGCTGTCGATCTCGTCGAAACTGCGGACCACGAAACCGAGGCCGGCGCGCTGCGCTTCCTCGCGGCTGAGGCTGCCGTTGGCGTCCAGATCGGCTTCCTCGAAGCGGCGCTTGAGCTTTTGCATGGCCTCGTTGCGCAATGCCTGGCCCGACGCCGGCGGCAGCGCCGACGGGGTGCGCAGCGCAGGCGGCAGCGACGGTCCGGGGCTGGCCATGCTCGATTGGGCGCTGGCGTCCGCCGCCAGCAGGGCCAGCCAGGCGCAGCGCATCAGGGTGCGTTTCATGTTGATCATTGTGCCACCGATTCGCTGTTGTACAAGGTGATCATGTCGGCCCGTTGCGCGATCCTGGCGGTGTTGTCCAGGTAGGACATATGGCCGCTGCCGTAGTTCCGCAGCTGGACGTTCGGGTTCAGGCCCAGCCGCAGCAAGTCCAGTTCGGTCTGGTGGAACGGCGTGGCCAGGTCGTAATAGCCGCTCATGGACACCACTTTCAGGGCCGGATTGATGGTGATCGCCGCCGCCAGGTCAGGAATGGTGTCGGGCACCGCCTTGCCGTCGTGGCTGAAATTCCAGCGGTTGATGATGTCGATCGTCGGCGCATAAGTCGAGCGCGCCGTGTAGCGCAGTTCGCCGGCGATATAGCTGCGGACAGTGTCGACGAAGGTGGCGTTGATGACCGTCAGCGACGGGTCGCCGTCGACCGTCAGCGCGCTGCCCGAGGGGGCGTTCACGCGCGCATCGTAGCGTCCGATCATCTTGCCGCTGAGCAGATTCGCGCGGTACAGGTCCGGCCCCATCGCCAGGTTGGTGCTCCACAGGTTGGCCGGCAGGCCAGTGAACGCCACCAGCTGCGTCACCACATTGGACGGCGGCGGCGTCTGACTGAACAGGAAGGCGTTGACGGCCGGCCCGTACTGGTTGCTCGTGAAATCGAGCGCCTGCTGCAGGTAGGCGCTGAAGTCGACCGGCAGCGGATTGCTGCGCTGATGGTAGGCGCTGATGGCCGCATAGCTGGGCACGAAGCCTTCGCAGCTGAGCGTGCCCGGATTCATGACGCCGCAGTTGGCGTTGTAGTTCATGATGGCCGACTGCAGCACCACGCCGGTCAGGTGCACGCCCGCCACTTCGAGCAGGTTGGCCAGCACGCCGGTGCGCGGTGCACCATACGATTCGCCGTACAGGAACTTGGGCGAGGCCTGGCGGTTGTTGAGCGCGACGTAGCGCTGCACGAAATCGCGGAAGGCGCCCGCGTCGCTGTCCACGCCCCACAGGTCCTGGTTGGTCTTGGGCGCAATGGCTTGCGAAAATCCGGTCCCGATGGCGTCAACGAAGACCAGGTCCGAATGGTCGAGCAGGGTTTCCTGGTTTTCCACCAGTTGCGGCGGACTTGGCATGGCGGTGCCGGGAATATTGGTCACGATGCGCTTGGGCCCATACGAGCCCATGTGCAGCCACATCGACGCCGAGCCCGGCCCGCCGTTGTAGAAAAAGGTCACCGGACGCTTGTCCGCGCTCAGCGTGCCGGCCGTATAGGCGACATAGAAAAACGAGGCGCTGGCCAGGCCGGTACGGGTATCGGTGGCGGTCAGGTGGCCGGTGGTGGCCGTGTAATTGAGCGTCTTGCCGCCCAGCGACATGTGCAGGGGAACCACCGCGGCCCCCTCCGCGCCGGCGCTCAGCGCCGCGCCCGGCCCGCCAGAGTAGGCCAGCGTATCGGCAAACGCACCCGGCAACGGGCTGGGCGCGGGAATCGGCGCGGGCGCGCTCGATGGGCTGCCGCCACCGCCGCCGCAGGCGCCCAGTAGCAAGGCGGCACAGGCGGCGGCGAGCGTCAAGCGCGCACGGATGACTTCTGGATGATTTGGCAAGCTCGCTCTCCGGTGTGTCACATCGCTGGTTAGAGCGATTATGCACCGGGTCAACACCAACTGCACTAGCCTTGGATGAAATTATTTGATGCCATCGGCCTCCTCAAAAAGTGAGGCGTATGCCTGCGTTCCATGCCTTGTCGCCGCTGCCGATGTCGGTATTGTTGCCCGCCGTATAGCCCGCCCCGCGCCGGTTGCTGATTTTCGCGTACGCGGTGTACACGGACGTGCGCTTGGACAAGGCGTGCGACAGGCCCAGCGCCCACTGACGGGCGTCCTGGTCGAAGCCGGTGCGGTCATCCTTGGCAATGTACGACGCCATGATCGTGTTCGTGCCCCATGGAATGGCGGCGCCGAGCAGCACGTCGCGGCTGTCGGTGGATGCGGTCGGGCGCACGCCGCCAAAGGGATTGCCGGTGTTGGGCAACGGCGAGCTATTCGTACCCTTGTTGACGCCGAAGGCCGCATACGCCCTGGCCACGCCGAAATCGTAGTTGGCCGCCAGCAGCGTATTGCGTCCGATATCACGATCGGCAGCGGCCACCGGGGGCGTTTGCGCGGCGCCGGCTGCCGCCGTCAGGTCGTTGTTGCGCTGATTGAGCGCCAGGCGCGCATTGAACTTGCCTGCGCTGTAGCCGAGCGCCGCGCCGATCTGGCGCCCGGCCGTCTTGCTGCCGGCCTGCTCGCCGAACGCATAGGCCAGCTCGGCCACGACGCCGGCCACCGTGGGCGACACATAGTTGAGCGTGTTGCTGGTGCGCGTGTTCGCCCCGCCCGCGGGGAACAGGTTCTTGGCCGAACCGGCATAACCGGCGCCGAACGGGTCGGCCACCGTGCTCAGCGCAAGATAGTATGGCGTGTACTGGCGCCCCGCCGTCAGCGCGCCCAGCGCATTGCTCCTGATGCCGACATAGGCCTGGCGGTTGAAGATGCTGCCGGTGACGTCGGCCTGGCCGGTGTCGATGCGGGCGCCCGCTTCCAGCACGAAGTTCGCGCTCCAGCCCTGCCCCAGGTCCTCGCTGCCGCGAAAGCCCAGGCGCGACGCCGAACCGATGCCGCTGCTGACGTTGGTGACGCTGCCGGCCGCGCCGCCGCTCTCGCGCACGATGCCGGCATCGACCACGCCATAGATGTTGACCGCCGACTGGCTGTGCGCCAGGGTAGAAAAAGTGCCCAATACGGCCATTGCAGCCAATGATTTTTTCATTTGTCATCCTTGTTGGAAGGTGCCGATGATGCAGTCCGCGCCAGCAGATCGACAACGAACTTGTTCGCATATGGATATTCGGGCAATGTAGCGTGCATGGATAATCTCAGTCACTCATTGGTTGGACTGGCCGTCGGCGAACTGGTTCAGCGCAGCCTGCCGCCCGAGCCCGACTGCGCCGCGCACGCGCTGCGGCGCCGCATGCTGCTCGTGTCATGCTGGGCCGCAAGCAATTTCCCCGATCTCGACCTGGTGCTGGGGCGCTTGATGCCATCGCCCTTGGGCTACCTGCTGCACCATCGCGGCTACAGCCACACGCTGCTGTTCGCGCTGGTGCAGGCGCTGCTGCTGGCGGCGCTGGTGTGGCTGCTGTGGCCCGCGGCGCGCCGCCAGCTGCAAGGCAGCGCTGCCGCGCGCGCCGGACTGCTGAGCGTCGCCATCATCGGACTGGTCTTGCACATCGCGATGGACTATCTGAATTCCTACGGGGTTCATCCGTTCTATCCGTTTTCGGGACGCTGGGTATTTGGCGACATGCTGTTCATCGTCGAACCGGTGATCTGGGTCGCGTTCGGCGTGCCGCTGGCGCTGATGCTGCGCGCGCGCTGGCTCACGCTGCTCCTGCTCGCGCTGCTGGGCGCGGTGCTGGCGTGGGCGGCCACGTTCGGCTTCCTGCATTGGGCGTCGGTGCTCGGCCTGGTGCTGGGCGGCGCCGCCCTGGCCTGGCTGCAGCGGCGCGCGGCCGGCGCGGCATTGGTGGCGGGCCTGCTGCTGGCGAGCGGCTTCGTCGCCGTCCAGGGCCTGGCGTCCAGCCACGCCAAGCGCATCGTGCGCGCCGAACTTGGCCAGCTGGCCCCGGCCAGCCGCGTACTCGATGTCGCGCTGACGGGCTTCCCGGCCAACCCGCTGTGCTGGAAATTCGTCTCGGTCGAACGCGACGACGGCGCCGCCATCTACCGGCTGCGGCGCGGGATGCTCAGCGTGGCGCCCGGCCTGATGCCGCGTGGTGCCTGCCCGGCCGCGCTGTCCGACCCGGTGGCCGGACAATCGGCCGGATTCGCCATCGCCTGGGAAAGCCAGGCCAGCCTGAGCACGCTGCGCACGCTGGCTGCCGACTGCCATTTTCACGCGTGGCTGCGCTTTGCGCGCGCCCCCGCGCTGGGACCGGACAGCGCCACCGATGCGCGCTTCGTGGCTGGCGATGGCAAGAATTTCTCGACCTTCCGCTTCGCACCGTTTGCCAACTTGCCCTGTCCGGATCATGTTCCGGCATGGGACTTGCCGAGGCAGGACCTGCTGGCGCCATGATATGCTGATTCAACGAGGGATACCAATGGCAGCGACCGAACGCTGGAACGACATCATCGCTTTTTGGCGCCAGTCCGGCGTGCCCATACGCGCCGGCGCCAGCGTCGGCGAGCTGGAAGCTTTTCAACGCAAATGCGATGTCATCCTGCCGGCTGATTTCGCGGGCTTCTTGCGCACCGTGGATGGCAGCAGCGGCGACTTGTGCAACAATTTGCATATTTTTCTTGCACTGGCCGAGCTCAAACCCGTGCATGAGGTATTGGACGATCACCACCGCGATCGTTATTTCTATCCGAATTGCTATGTGTTCATCGATTATTTTTACAGCTCGTGGTTCTACGCGATCGAGCTGACGTCCGATGTATGCTGGTCCGGGGCGGTCTACAAGGTCACGGGATGCGACGCGCCGGCGATGAAGTTGACCGCGTCGTTCAGTGAGTTCATCGACCGCTACCTGGACCATCCCGACAGCATCCTCTAGCGACAGGAGCCTGGCATGACGACACATCAGTATCGCCATACGGTCGGACCGACGACCTACTGCTTCGCCGACCTGAAAGACCTGCTGGCCAAGGCCTCGCCGGCGCGCTCCGGCGACCAGCTGGCCGGCCTGGCAGCGCGCAGTGCAGAACAACGCGTCGCGGCGCAAATGGCGCTGGCCGAGCTGCCCTTGCGCGCCTTTCTCGAGCATCCCGTGGTGCCCTACGAAAGCGATGAGGTCACGCGCCTGATCGTCGACGGCCACGATGCGGCGGCCTTTGCGCCGATCGCGCACCTGACCGTCGGCGACTTTCGCAACTGGCTGCTGGGCGAGGCGGCCGACAGCGCCGCCCTGGCGCGCGCCGCGCCCGGCATCACGCCCGAAATGGCGGCCGCCGTGTCGAAGATCATGCGCATCCAGGACCTGGTGCTGGTGGCCCGCAAATGCCGCGTGGTGACCAGTTTTCGCAACACCCTGGGGCTGGAAAACCGGATGTCCACGCGCTTGCAGCCGAACCACCCAACCGACGACGCGAGCGGCATCGCCGCCAGCATCCTCGACGGCCTGCTGTACGGCAGCGGCGACGCCGTCATCGGCATCAACCCGGCCACCGACAACGTGGCGCAGGTGACCCGGCTGGTGCACATGCTCGACGCGATCATCGACCAGTATGCCATCCCCACCCAGTCGTGCGTGCTGACCCACGTGACCAACACCATCGAGGCGATCAACCGCGGTGCGCCGGTGGACCTGGTGTTCCAGTCGGTGGCCGGCACCGAGGCCGCCAACAAGGCCTTCGGCATCGACCTGCGCCTGCTGGCCGAAGCGCGCAGCGCGGCGCTGTCGCTGGGGCGCGGCACGGTGGGCCAGGACGTCATGTATTTCGAGACCGGCCAGGGCAGCGCGCTGTCGGCCAGTGCCCATCATGGCGTCGACCAGCAGACCTGCGAAGCGCGCGCCTATGCGGTGGCGCGCGCGTTCAAGCCGCTGCTGGTCAATTCCGTGGTCGGCTTTATTGGACCGGAGTACCTGTACGACGGCAAGCAGATCATCCGGGCCGGACTCGAAGACCATTTCTGCGCCAAATTGCTCGGCCTGCCGATGGGTTGCGACGTGTGCTACACCAACCACGCCGAAGCCGACCAGGACGACATGGACGTGCTGCTGACGATGCTCGGCGCGGCCGGCTGCAACTTCGTCATGGGGGTGCCGGGCTCGGACGACATCATGCTGAACTACCAGAGCACCTCGTTCCACGACGCGCTGTACGTGCGCCAGGTACTGGGCCTGCGACCGGCGCCGCAGTTCGAGGCGTGGCTGCAGCAGGCCGGCATTTTCAGCGCGATCTCGCAGCTGCAGTCGGCGATGCCGGCTGCCTTCCAGCCGGCGCTGCTGCGGCTATGAGCGACGTCATCGCCAACCCATGGCAGGCGCTGCGCGCGCTGACGCAGGCGCGTATCGCGCTGGGCCGCGCGGGCGTCAGCGTGCCCACGTCGGCGCAACTGGCCTTCCAGCTGGCGCATGCGCAGGCGCGCGACGCGGTGCACCGGCCGCTCGATGTGGCCGTGCTCGGCGCCGGCGTCCTGGTCGCGCACAGCGCTTGCCCTGACCGCGCCACTTATTTGCAGCGTCCCGACCTGGGGCGTTCGCTGGACGCGGCTTCGCGCGCGCTGATCGCGGCGGCGGCGCCTGCCGCGTGCGACCTGGCGCTGGTGGTGACCGACGGTTTGTCGGCGCTGGCGATCGAACAGAATGCGCGGCCCTTGCTGGATGCCTTGCTGCCGCGCCTGGCGCAAGATGGCTGGTCGCTGGCGCCGTTGGTCGCCGTGCAGCAGGGGCGCGTGGCCATCGGCGACGAGGTCGGGGCGCTGTTCAATGCGCGCGCGGTGGTGGTGCTGATCGGCGAGCGGCCGGGCCTGAGCTCGCCGGACAGCATGGGTCTTTACCTGACATGGGGACCGCGCGCGGGGCTCACCGATGCGGGCCGCAATTGCATATCGAATGTGCGGCCGGCGGGATTGGGCCATGCGCAGGCGGCGCACAAGCTGCACTATCTGCTGGACCAGGCGCGGGCGCGCGGGATCTCGGGGGTTGGCTTGAAGGATGAGACGGAAGCTGACGCGATGGCGCTGCAAAGCGGCGCCAACTTCCTGCTTGCACCGCAAAATTCGCAGCAACATTCCAAGCCAAAATAGTGAAACAACGTCGTCCTCGCGTACGCGGGGACCCATACTGAATCGACTCTTGCCACCTCAGTATGGAGCAAACGCATGCGTTTGCGCGTGCGCGAGGATGACGTTGATACTTGTATTTCAAGTTTCGTTTTTCGCGACTTCTGCAGCAATCCATCGCCCAAATGGTGCAGCGATCAGAACATCGCGTACACGTATGGCGACAGCTCGACCCTGGCCGGCACGTCGGCCTGCGCGTGAATGGCCGCCCGCGCGATGCTGGCGAACTGGCTCACGTGCGCCACCAGCTCGTGCCGCCCCAGTCCCTGCCAGTGCGCCGCCAGGCGCTGCTCGAATTCGTCCACATCGCTGCACGACGCGCTGCTGAAGTCATCCGGCTTCATCGCACTGCGCTTGCGCCGCACGTAATAGCTCAACCAGCTCACGTCCGGCGCGCGCGGGAATGCTTCGACGCCGTCCGCCTGCATGCGCTGCGCCATCGGCATCAGCACTTCGTCGAACAGCGCGCCAAGCATCGCGTCGACATCATCCACGTCAATCGAGTTCATAGCTAGTCCTCCAGTCTTCATTGTCCTTGGACGGCGGTTGCTCGTGCCGCCACACCAGCACGTCCTCCAGCACCAGCAAATCCATTTCGGTACGCATGAAGCAGCGGTAGGCGTCTTCCGGCGAACACACGATCGGTTCGCCGCGCACGTTGAACGAGGTGTTGACCAGCATCGGGCAGCCGGTCAGCGCTTCGAATGCGGTGATCAGGGCGTGGTACTCCGGATTGGTCTCGGCATCCACGGTTTGCACCCGCGCCGAATAATCGACATGGGTAATGGCGGGCACGTCGCTGCGCGGCTGGTTGATCACGGCGCGCATGTCGTCGTCGCCGCTGCGGAACTGCGCCATGTCCATCGGCAGCCGGCGTTCGGCATTGACCGGGGCCACCAGCAGCATGTAGGGGCTGTCGCAAGCGAGTTCGAAGTAGTCGGCGCAGCGCTCGCGCAGCACGCTGGGCGCAAACGGGCGGAACGACTCGCGGTACTTGATCTTCAGGTTCATGGTCGCCTGCGTGGTCGCGCTGCGCGGATCGCCCAGGATCGAACGCGCACCGAGCGAACGCGGACCGAATTCCATGCGGCCCGAGAACCAGCCGATGATCTTGCCGTCGGCGAGCGCCTGCGCCACCAGCGCCAGGCGCTCGGCGCGCTCGCTCACTTGCCGGTACGGATACGCATGGCGGGCCAGGAAGGCGGTGATTTCGGCGTTCGAATAGCTCGGCCCCAGATAGCTGCCCTGCTGCGCATCGCGCCCGCGCTCGGGCACCACGCGCGGCGTGTCGAACATCGTGTGGCTCACCAGCAATGCCGCGCCGAGGGCGCCGCCGGCGTCACCCGCCGCCGGCTGGATCCAGACTTCGTCGAAGATTTTTTCGGCCACCAGCTTGCCGTTGGCGACGCAGTTGAGGGCCACTCCGCCGGCCATCACCAGCTTGCTCTCGCAGGTGATCGCACGCAGGTGGGCGGCCGTCTTGAGGACGATTTCCTCGGTCAGTTTCTGGACGCTGGCGGCCATGTCCATCTCGCGCCGCGTGATGGGCGACTCCGGCTGGCGCGGCGGGCCTCCGAACAGGCCGGAGAAACGCTCATTGGTCATCACCATCGCGTCCAGGTAGCCGAAATAGCTGGTGTCGAGGCGGTACGAGCCGTCGCTGCGCACGTCGATCAGGTGGCGCCGCATGGTGTCGTAGAAGCGCGGCTCGCCGTACGGCGCCAGTCCCATCAGCTTGTATTCGCCCGAGTTGACCTTGAAGCCGCAGAAATAGGTGATCGCGCTGTAGAGCAGTCCGAGCGAGTGCGGGTAGTTAATCTCGGAGAACAGCCGCACTTCGCTGCCCTGCCCGCTGCCCAGGCTGGTCGTGGCCCACTCGCCGACGCCGTCGATGGTCAGGATGGCCGCGCTCTCGAACGGCGACGGATAAAAGGCGCTGGCGGCGTGCGCCATGTGGTGTTCCGAAAACAGCACGCGCCCGGCCTTGCCCACCGTGCCGATTGCGCTCTTGACCTGCCGTTCGACCCACAGCTTGTCGCCCAACATCTGGCGTCCGGCGTCGATGAACTGGGCGCGCCCGGACAGCCCGGCGGCCAGCGCGTTTTCCACGAGCCGGTCGAAGGTGGCCAGCGGATTGTCGTAGAACACGACCGCGTCCAGGTCGGCCGCATCGACGAAGCCCTGTTCCAGGCAGAAATTGATGGCGTTGATCGGAAAGCGCGGGTCGTGCTTCTTGCGGCTGAAGCGCTCTTCCTGGGCCGCGGCGACGATCTCGCCGTCGCGCACCAGCGCGGCCGCCGCGTCATGGTAAAAGGCAGAGATACCGAGTATGAGCTTGGACATGTGTTTTCTCCTCAGGCTTGCCGGGCCAGCAGGCGCGCCAGCGCCGGCGCCAGCGAACGGGCCAGCGCCAAATGGCCGGCCGGCGTGAAATGGATATCGTTCTCCCAGCGGAAGCGCCGCCGTTCCTCCTTGGCGTAGGCCAGCAGGTCGGGCAGCGGATCGTGCAGCGTGCATCCCAGTTCGACCGCCAGTTCGGCGAAGCGCGCCTGGTAGTTGGCGGCCGCGCACACCTGGTCGAGGTGCTGCGGCAGCGGGATCGGCATCAGGATCACTGGGCGTTCGATGGCGCTGATCCATTGGGACAGGATGGCACGCATCAACAGCCAGTCGGGATGGCGCGGCGAATCGTAGGCCGGCAGCGGCTGATAGCGCGTCATGCGCTGGATCACCTCCTTGGCGCCCATTGCGCTGACCAGCCCGCGCAGGCGCGCGAAGCGCCCGCCGGTGTCGACCGCGGCCTGCTGTTCGGGCGTGAGCTGGTCCATCTCGACCCCTTCGGCGGCCGGCGGCACCTGGTGCAGCTGCAGCTTGCCGCCGGCCAGCGTGTAATACGGTTTGGCGTACAGCCGTTCGCGGCCGGATGCATCGCGGTGCGGACGGAAGCGTGCCACCACGCGCCGGATATTTTCGACGAACACGGCGATGACGACCGCATCGTGCTCGATGTCCTGCGCGAATTCGCGCCAGGCCAGGTACTGCTGGTCGGTGCCGGTCGAGGACAAGCCGAAATTGTAGACTTCGGTGTTCGGCAAGATGGTTTCCAGCTGGTCGGAATAGCGCTGCTGGTTGGCAACTGCATCGCCGGCGGTAAACGAATCGCCGAACAGCAGCACCCTTTGCTTGCCCGGCGTGGCCGCCTTGTGAAACTGGCGGTTCGAGCGGAATCCTGCGGCGTTCGCTTCGAGCAGGTAGCCGCCCCCTTCGTGGGGGATGCGCGCCCGCAGGTTCGGTATAAACCGGTAACCGACTACCGGGTGATATTCATAGACCTGTCGCATCTTTCCTCCGGACTGGATCGGGCATGGTGGGATGCTCAGCCGGTGGAAACCAGGTTGGACGGCTGCGCCCTGCAATTGTGGTCAAGAAGACCATGCAGCTTGTTGTGCGCGCGCAATCGATGTTGCTGGAACAATGTGACGAAAGAGAGGAAATGCGGCTAGCGCCGCCGACTAATTCAATTGGGAACGGCCGGCCTCAATTGTTCACCGGTTCGACCCGCTCGCCGCTGACCGGACGCGGCTGCGTGTCCTCGGGCGGCGGCGATTCCGGCTCCGGTTCGGCCTCGTCGGCTGGCGCTGGCGGCGGTGGCACGCCTTCCTGCTGCATCTGGCCGCCCTCTTCGATGACGTCTTGCGGCTCCGCAGTATCCTGGCGGCCCGGCTCGGCGCGCGGCGCGCCCGGGAAGGTGGCCGCCGGATCGAGCTTGCGGCTGTCGAGCACCGCCTTGAAGAAGTCGCCCACCACCAGGATCGCGTTGTGTCCGCCCTGTCCCCAGTAATTGCTGCGCATCGTCACACGGTTGTCGTTGAAGCCGACCCAGGCCCCGGCCACCAGTTGCGGATGCATCATGATGAACCAGCCGTCGGTATTGTTCTGGGTGGTGCCGGTCTTGCCGGCGACGTCGCCGCTGATGCCGAAACGGTAGCGCACGGCCGTGCCGGTACCGCGGTTGATGACGCCGCGCAACATGTCGATCAGCGTGATCGCGGAAGCGCTCGTCATGGCGCGCTGCGGAGCGTCCTTGCCGAATTCGGCCAGAATATTGCCGGCGCGGTCGGTGATGCGGCTGATGAACACCGGCTTGCGGTAATCGCCCTGGGCCGCGATGGTGCTGTAGGCGCTGACCATCTGCAACAGGGTGACGGGGCTGGTGCCCAGTGCCAGCGAGGGCACCGCGTCAAGCTTGCTGTCGCGAATGCCCAGGTCGCGCGCCAGCTTGATGATGCTTGGCAAGCCGACATCCTGCATCACCTGGGCCGTGATGGTGTTCTTGGACATGACCAGGCCTTCGCGCATGGTGGTCTCTGCGCCGCTGGCGCCGCTCATGTCGGTCGGGCGCCAGACGGTGCCGTCGCCGGCCTTGATGTTCATGACGGCGTCGCGGTACACGCGCTCGGGTGAAAACCCTTTTTCCAGCGCGGCGCCGTAGACGATCGGCTTGAAGGTCGAGCCGGGCTGGCGCTCGGCCTGCGCCACGTGGTCGAACTGGTCTTTCTGGAAATTGCGGCTGCCGACCCAGGCCCGGACCTGGCCGCTGGCCGGGTCGAGCGCCACGAAACCGGCTTCCAGGCGCGTCTTGGTGTTGCGCAACTGGGCCATGAAATCCTGGTCGGCGCGCAGGCGCTTGAGCGCCGCCGGTCCCGCTTCGCCGCCCTCGACGGCGCTCCTGTATTCCGCCGTTTCACGCACGAAGGCGTTGACCAGCGCGCCCTTGCTGCGCCAGAAATACTCGAACGGCGTGACCGACTGGTGCATGCCGGCATACGCGCCGGCCGAGGTGCCCTGGCCGCTGTTGGCCTGCGACCATTCGACGTCGGCCACCATCTGCAGCGCATTGGCCTGGCGCTCGACGGCATGCAGCGCGGCGGTCTGCAATTCGTAGTCGAGCGTGGTGTGCACCACCAGGCCGTCGAGCTGCAGGTTGTAGTCGTTCTGGTCGGCCCACTGGATCAGCCACTTGCGCACGTAGGCGGTGAAATGGGTATCGGTGCCGACCCGTTCGGCCTGGCGCGCGAAGTGCAGTTTCAATGGCCGCTTGCGCAGCACCTCGAAGCGCCTGGCGTCGACGATGCCGTGCTTGAGCATCTGGCCCAGCACCACGTTGCGGCGCTCCACGGAGCGTTCGGGATTGGTCACCGGATTGTAGTAGCTGGTGCCCTTGAGCATGCCGACCAGGGTCGCGCTTTCGAGGATGTCGAGCTTGGCGGCCGGCTTGTCGAAATAGGTGCGCGCCGCCGTTTCGATGCCGAAGGTGTTGTACAGGAAGGGCACGGTGTTCAGGTAGGTCTCGAGGATCTCGGTCTTGCTGTAGGTCGCTTCGATCTTGAGCGCGGTGATCATTTCCTTGAGCTTGCGGTTGATGCTGCGCGAGCGGCCTATCTCTTCCGGGAACATATTGCGCGCCAGCTGCTGCGTGATGGTCGAGCCGCCCTGGGCGTCGCCCTTGAGCGTGTAGGCGACCGAGGCGATGGTGCGCTTGAAATCGATCCCGTGGTGGTCGTAAAAGCGGTGGTCTTCGGTGGCGATCAGGGCCGCGACGACGTGCGGAGAAATCTGGTCGAGCTTGACGCGCTCGTGCAAACCCTGCTCGAAGCTGGCCAGCTGCTTGCCGTCGGCCGACACCATGATCGAGGCCTTGGCGGCGCGCGCCTGCTTGAGGTCCTTGATGCCCGGCGTGAGCGGAATCAGGATCAGCACGTACAGCAGCAGCAAGGTGAACAGGCCTGCGATCCCCGCCAGCAGCACCAGCCCCGCGCGCCGCAGCGGCGGCCGTGCCATCAGGTAGGCGCGGGTTGTGCCGAGCCGCTCCCGCAGCACGGTGCCGGCGATGCCGAGAAAATGCCCTGCGGCCAGGCGTGCGCGTAGTGCCAGCTTGCGAAGTTGATCCACTGTTCCTGCCTTGTCCATGTTTAGTCCGGGCAAGTATATCTGACGGCAGGGAAAAGATGCGCTTTGCATGGCATCGCGCAAATGTGAATTCAGCGCGCAATTTGTCAAGCAACTGTCGAGTTTCCTTACATTTATTTTGAGCGAAATCAGTGTCATATCGATAAGTTACTGATTTCGCGAGAAATAATATTACTGGCATGCTCTATGCATAAATTTTTAGCACAACAATTTACTAGGAGTCATGCAATGAACATCCTAAAGCTTGTTTCGAGGGCCGTGATGGCGAGCTGTTTGTGTGCTGCCGGCATGGCCACTGCCACCGTCCTCGACCTTCCCAGCGCGAACGTCATGTCGACCGGCCTGTATAACGATTTCAATGTGTATTCGCTGGACTTGCTGGACAAATGCGCCGCCGCCGGCGACTCGCGCTGCCTGCCCAGCGCCGGCCTTCCGGTCCAGTCGTCGCCCGGCAACATTGCCGGCCAGGCGATCGTGCTGCAAAGCGCCGACGGCCACAGCAATTTCCCCTCGCCTTTCGCACCCGGCGCATCCGCCGATGACCGCTTCCTGACACCGACCGGCATGCAGTCGAGTACCTACCAGATGGGTTCCTTCGGTGCCGAACCCGGCGGCAAGTTCGTCGGCGACCAGGCCAACCGCTGGGAAGTCAAGCTGGACCTGTTGCAAAACTATCTCGATGGCCATGACCTGGTGTTCCTGTTCGATAACAATCAGTCGAATAGCCGAGATTCCCAGTTCATTTTCCTGTGGGGCCAGGCGCGCATCGTCGATTCCTCCGGCGCCACAGTCAACAAGCTGTGCTTTGAATTGTCCACCAATGGGTCGAGCTGCACCGACACCGGCGCCAATCCGGCCCCAGCCAATAGCCAATACGTCCCCGCAGTGAGCGACTTCTGCGTCGACAAGATCACCGGCATCGCGTACGACATCGGCCTGGCCGGCAATGCCAACGACTGCCCGATCATGGCCGGCCATCCACAGGGCGGCTACCAGGTCAATAACAATGTCAGCACGGCCGTGGCCGAGTTTGCCGCATTCAACCAGGCCCTGCACAATGCCGCGACCGATGCCAACAACGGGGACTATTTCCTCCAGCTGAACATCAAGTACTACTCGAACAATGCCGGCGCCGAACAGCTGTGGATTTGCAGCGACTGCACGATCGACCGCGACCAACTGGTACCCGAGCCGTCATCGCTGCCGCTGGCCTTGCTGGGATTGATGTGCGCTGCCGGCATGCTGGTGCGCGCACGGCGCAGCTAAGCTAATCGCCTCTTCCACGCGCTGGTGGGACGGCCGCCCGGTGCAAAGCCGGACGGCCTTTTTTGGCGTCAGCCCGGCGGCGGCAAGGACGTCAGCACGGCGGCGCAAGCCAGCGCCCCCAGCAGCACCAGCGACTCGATCCGCAGCACAAGCAGGGCCGCTGCGCCTTGCCCGGCCAGCGCACGCGGAAAGCCGGCAAATCTATTGTAGGCGCCGAGCAGCAGCGCCACCGCAAATAGCGCCAGCTTGACCGTCAAGGCCTGCCCGAACGGCGTGCCGAGCAACTGCCCTGGCGTGTCCAGGCGCTGCCAAACGTTGAATGCGCCGCTGGCGACGATGCCGGCCAGCGCCAGTGTCGCCACCTTCGACAGCGTTGCCAGGTAGGCGCCGGGCGGCGCTGCGTCCGGCAGCACCAGCCAGGCCGACACACCCACGCTGCCCAGCCAGACGCCCATCAGCAGCAGGTGCAGCCATTCGACGCCGACGGCCATGCTGAACAAACCATGTCCGTCGCTTGCGTGGCTGACCGAGGCGCGCACCAGCGCGAACAGCAGCAGCAACGGCAAGCGCGCGGCCCGCGGCGCCAGCAGCAGCATGCCCGCGGCAGCGATCGCGGCCAGCCCCGCCTGGCCGTAGCCGGTGTGCAGCAGGACCATCGGCAGCATGCCGACCGCTTCGCTCAGCGCGACATCGGCCATCAAGGCAGTTGCCGCCCACATGCACAGCAGGCTGCCGCACAGGCATGCCAGGCCGGCCCAGGTCTCGCCCTGGCGCAGCCGCCATGCGCGGCGTTCCAGCAGCGGCGCATGCGCGCCGGCCAGCCAGCGGCGCGCCAGCAGCGAGCCGCCCAGCCAGGCAAAACCGGCATTGAGCAGCAGCGTCGCGCCGACCTGCAGGAGGCCGGCCGCGCTCACCGTGTGATGGTAAAACCGATATCGCCGCTGAGGCGATGCCCGTCGTGGCCGACCGCGGTCCATTTGACGACGTAGGCGCCGGCCTGCAGCGCAGGAAGCGGAAGGCGCAGGATCGCCGGATTGACCGGGTCGACCGTCGCCTTGGCAGTGGCGATGCTGGCGCCGGCCGCGGTGCGCAGCGTGGCGGTGGTGAACAGTTTTTCGACCTTCTCGTTGAAGGTGATCGCCACTTCCTTCGGCGCGGCGGCCAGCCTGGCGCCTTGCGCCGGCGTCGACTGCTTGACCACGACGTGCGCCATCGCTGGCGCAGCACAGCAGGCAGCGGCCAGCAGCAATAGTGTGCGCAATAACGTCATCTGAATATCCTTTCTACTTGACGATGTCGAGGGCAGTGACGGTCAGCATGCCACCTATCTTGTCCGCCGTGAAGCGGACCTTGTCGCCAGGCGCCACCTGCGCCAGCATGGCCTTGTCCTGTACCCGAAATACCATCGTCATGGCCGGCATGCCGAGGTTCGTCAGCGGCGCATGCTTGATGGTCAGCTTGGCGGCATCCTTGTCGACTTTGCGGATTTCGCCGTCGACCATGGCCGGCGCGCCGAACGCAGCGGCGCTCCAGGCCATCAACAGTGCGAGCGAGAGTGTGCGGATCAGGGTCATGGCAATGCCTTTCAACGAGTTTCCCGGTACTGTAATCCTTCCCACCGGGGCAAGGTCAAGCGCATTTCCCGCGCTAGCGGAATTTCTTGTCATGCTTTTTTCTCGTCGCCGCATTTTGCGCGTGCAGAATCGAATCGACCCGCTCCGACGCCGCACGCGCCAGTTGCTGCGCCAGCGCGACGCTGGGAAAAAAGTCCGGCAGCCGGTACGCCAGCCAGGCGTAGGCCGAGTACAGGCGGCAGCTGTCTTCCACCTCCTGCAGGTTGCCCCACGCGAGCTTGCCCTGCTCCGGGTTCAGCTTCGTGATTTTTTTCTTCGACAGCGCGTGCGCCCATTGTTCCCAGGCGCGCTGCAGCGACGGCACCCGGGTCGACACCGGCACCAGCGACAGCATGAACTTTTCGGCCACGCTCAGCGTCAGCGTATCGAGCCAGAGCGCGCGTTCGGTCTGCTCCTCGGTGATGCGGGGGAAGAAGAAGCCGTCCGGCACGTCGATATTGTGCATGAAGCGCTTGAGCAGCTTGGCCAGCGAGGTCTCGCCGGTGACCGCGCCGATGCGGTGCAGGTGCTCGATCGACGGCGCGACCGCAAAACCGGTGGCGCCAAGCGGCGCGATTTTCTCCTTCAGCAGCGCGCGCATGACCTCGTGGGTATCGTCATCGTAGCCGGCCACCAGGCCTTCCTCGTGCACGCCGTAGCGTCCGGCCCGGCCGGCGATCTGGCGCGCCAGCGACGCCGAAATTTCCTCCTCGTCGACGCCGTTGAACTTGACGCTGGTGGTCATGACGATGCGCGCGATCGGCATGTTCAGCCCCATCGCCAACGCGTCGGTGGCGACCACCACGTCGGCCGAGCCGTCGCGAAAGCGCTCGGCCTGGGCGCGCCGCACTTCCGGCGCCAGGTTGCCGTACACGGTCGCCACCGACAGGCCCATCTCGGTAATCATGTCGCGCCACATCAGCACTTCGCGCCGCGAGAAGGCGATCACGGCGTCGCCGCGGCGCAGCCCGCGCAGCTTGCGCACGGCGGTGCTCTCCATCGACAACGGTCCCATGCGCTTGAGCAGGTGCACTTCGAGCGGGCAGCCGAGCCGCTCGGCCAGCGCCTCGATCGCGCGCCGCGCTTCGGGCGCGCCAACCAGGTACACCACCGAGGCCGGCGCGCCGCACACGGCGGCGGTCCAGGCCGAGCCGCGGTCGCGGTCGGCCAGCATCTGGATCTCGTCGATCACGGCCACCTCGACCCGGGTTCGGGTGTCGAGCATTTCGACCGTGCTGGCGACGTGGGTGGCGCCGTCGGCGAGGCGCCGTTCCTCGCCCGTGACCAGGCTGACGGCCAGCGCTTCGCCATGCGGGCGCGCCGCCTGCAGGCGCTCGAAGTTTTCCAGCGCGAGCAGGCGCAATGGCGCCAGGTAGACGCCGCTGGCGGCCAGTGCCAGCGCCTCCATCGCGCGGTGGGTCTTGCCGGAATTGGTGGGACCGAGCAGCGCGATGAAGCGGCGCGGCATGCGGCACGCGACGTCGAACGATTCCGGATACTCGGCCAGGTTGATGCTTTCCTTGGTGCGCGCGGCGTACCGTTCCTCCTGCGCGCGTTCGATCGCATGGAGCACGCGCTGCTCGATCCGTTCGAACACATACGATGCCGGTTCCGACGTGGCCAGTTCGGCCAGCTGGTTCAGGAACAGGGCCGCGTCGAGATTGGCGTCCTCGCACTGGCAGGCGATGTCGTTGACGAACACGGCCACGCTGGCATTGAGCGTGTCGATCACGGCCGGCGTTACCCGCTCGCGCAACAGCTTGCGGCGCGCTTCGGCATCGAGCTTGCGCCATTTGCTCGGTTTGGCCAGCACGCCCTGGCTCGGCACCAGGTCGTACGGCACGCGCAGGCCGCCCGCTTCGACCCAGCCGAAGCAGCGCACGAACACCCGCCCTTCCATCTTGACCAGCTGGACGCCCTGCTGCGCCAACCCGAGCTCGCGCGCGAGCGCCTCGTCATCGATGTCGTCGGTCGGCTGTGGTACGGGGTCGGGATGTGGAACGGTCATGGTCGGCGCACTTGGGGGAAAATGGCGCAACTATATCGCGGATCAGCGCTTTATGCGGCCGGCGTCAGTGCGCATCCTGCAGCTCGTCGACCTTGGGCGGCGCCGCCAGCACTTGCGCCAGCACCGCCTTGTGCACGTACAGCGAGAAGCGGTCGTTGGCGAATGCCTCGCCGGCGGCGCGCTCGTAGCGCACGGCCAGGCTGCGCGGCGCGCCCGGCGCAAACGCGCCATACAGCTTGACGCCCTGCGTCGGCAGCTTGACGATCCGCAGCGTCGTGCCGGTCTGCGCGGCGACAAACTGGGGCGTGTAGCGATTCGAAAAATAGGCCGCGCCGATGCGTCCGAGCTTGAGCTTTTCCAGGTTGGCGCTGGACCAGTCGACACTGCCGATGCGGTCCAGCTGGATACGTTTGTCGAGCATGAACGGCGGCAGCGCCCCGGCCTGCACCCAGCCGACGACGATGCCGGCCAGGTCGGCCGGCGAGGCGACGCTGTGCAGCGGGCTGTCGGGCAGCACGGCCAGGCAGGGTTCGAGATGGATATGGACATCGCCGGCGAACACGATGCCGGCCTTTTCGCGCCAGGCGGTCTTGGCCAGGATGGGCGTGCACGCCACGCGTCCGCTGACCAGGCTGTTTTCGAGCCGGGCTGTCGTCATCGGCCGCTCCCACTGGAAGCGCACGCCCATGCGCGGCGCGATTTCATGGTCGAAAAAATCGACCAGCACGCCGCTCGCGCCGTTCGGACCCGCGTTCACGAACGGGGACATGGCAAACACGCCGACCTTGATCACTTCCAGCGGCGCCGGTTCGGCGCCATGGGCAGGCACAAGGCACGCCAGGGACAGCAAAACAACTGCACCGCACATGAGGCGTATGGACATTGAAACTCCTCCGCAAGACGCCGCCGGCACCCGCTGTATTGACAATCATCTTAGCATGGCCGCCGGGCACCAATGACAAAATTGATACACTTTGGATAGCCATCTGCCCAGGCCGTATCAGATCGCCATGCTCGGCGCGGAAACTGATTCTCGGCAATCGCATGCCCAGTGTCACCCTGTTGGTGCCACCCAGGTCCCTAGAGCATCCTGCCTAATTCCACTGTCTAATTCTGTCGAATTTTGTCGAATCTGAACCAACCCCAAATAGGTTTGTCTAATCTTAGAGAATGAGGCGAAATTAGACAGGAGGCACACGCAAATGGGTAGCGATGCACTAGCAAGTCCACAGCTGCCACCAGCCCTGCTGCGCGACCTTGCCGACTATCTACAGCTTACCGGCAGCAATCATTCCGCCATGCAGGCGGTCACCGACGCCGTCCGCGCCTGGATCGCTGTCGACCAGGCGCATCAGCCGCCGCTCGCCGTGACGAGCCGTGGCTATCAATGGAAAACCTTGTTCCTGCCCGACGCGACTGAATTGCGCATGAGCTGCTGCGACAACAATTTTTATGCGCGTGTGATTGGCGACCACATCATGTACGAGGGGCGCAGCGTGTCGCCACGTGGCATGACGCTGGCAGTCGCTGGCGAGGGCCGCAACGCATGGCGCGACCTGTGGCTCAAGCTACCGGGCGAGCGCTATTGGAAACAAGCGATCTGTTGCCGCAACGAGCATCAACGATCCTTGCAAAAGGCACCCGAATCCCCCGTGCAGGCAATGGCAGCGGCGGCGGCCGCCATGTCAGATGCCTTGAAAACTGCGCTCATTCTAGTCGAGCACGCCAACATGCAATCGACGAAAAAACTCGAGCGCCGCGCTCACCAGCAGCGCCGCAAGAGCGACATCGCCGATGAAGACTGCGCCTTCGACTGATGCGAAAAATCTCAGCCCTCTTTGCCGTCGATGCGCGGGCGCCACAGGTACGGCGCGTACACCGCCAGGAACAGCGCGAACGCCGCGCACCAGCACACGCCCGACAGCACCAGCGCCGTGCCGCGCCACTGCGCCGGAACGACGGCGGCCAGAACGCGCGCCACCGCGCCAGCCTGGATCAGCACATACATCGGCGCCTCGATCCGCCCCGCCTTGAGCATCCGGCCGGTGTGGCCGAGCGTGGTGCGGGTCATCATGCCGATGATCAGCCCGGCCATCGACCCCACTGCCAGCGCATGAAACGCCGTGCTGGCGGCGCCCACGCCGAGCGCGGCCAGGCCCAGCAAGATGAAACCGAACGGTATCCACGCATAGCTCAGGTGCAGTATCCACAACAGCGGCACGTGGAAGGTGCGATACGACTCCCACCCCACCAGGCGCAGCAGGATGGCGCACGCGGCCAGCAGGCACAGCGCGGCGGTCAGCGGCCCCGGCGCGCCAACGACCCAGCCCAGGCCGGCCGACGCGACCAATGCCAGCGCAATCTGATCATGGCGCGGGCGCACCACCGGCTTGACGCCCGGGGCGCCATTGGTGGTAAACATCGGGATCACGCGCCCGCCGATGACCGATTCGATAATCACGATCACCAGGATGGCCGCGTGGATCGGCGTGGCCGGCGCCAGCGCGATCCAGCCCATGCCGGCCGCGTGAAACAGCGCGTTGGCCAGCGTCAGCAAGCTCAGTAAAAGGATCAGGAACATATTGCGCTTGTTGCCCGAGTCGCGCAGCACGCGGTACAAGGGCCACGCCGCCAGCGGCAAAAACAGCAGGTCGACCAGCGCCGCCCACAATGGCGGCGCCAGCAGCATCGCCACCCGCCCCGCCAGCCACACCAGGGCCAGCAACGCCAGGTGGCGCCCGCGCGGGGTCGGCAGCCCGGTCCAGTTGCGCGCCGCCGTGAACAGGAAACCGACGATGACGGCGATGGCCATGCCGAACACCATCTCGTGCATGTGCCAGCCCACGCTGACATTGGCCGCGCCCGTCAACCAGCCCAGGTATTTGGCCAGCCACAGCGGCACGGCCAGCACCGCCAGCGCCGCGGCCAGCAGGTAGAACGGGCGGAAGCCCAGCGCCCACACGGGATGAGTGGCGCTCCACAGCGGCTGGCTGGTGGGCGAACCGGGTTCTTCGATCGTTAGCAGGCTCATGATTTCGGCTTTCTTTTAAACATGCATGTAAAATACCACTTAATGCTATGATGTGGCAAGGCGAACCGAACAGGACGCCGCCAGACTTGATGCAAGTTACCGTTTTTGGAAAAATCCCGCGCCGCGCCCGGCATTGTCTGGACGGGCCCGGCACGCTCCGCTACGCTGATTTCATCTGATTAAACGAACCATACCAACAGGAGTACTTATGCAAACCGCCACTCTGATGATCCCCGCCATGACCAGCGAACCCATCGCGATCCAGGTCGCCAAGGCACTCGAAGCCGTCGAAGGCGTCGGCCGGGTCCACATCACGCTGGCCCATACGCTGGCCCGGGTCGGCTACGACGACCTGATCACCACCAGCGGCAAGCTGCGTTCGGCCGTCACCGCGGCCGGCTTCATCGTGGCCGATGCACCGAAAAGCGCTTGTTGCGGCGGTTGGGGCGGCGCTTAATGGCGGTCGGCGACCGGTCCCATCAGCCGGTGTTCGACGGCGAACACCGCCGCCTGCACCCGGCTCGACAGCTTGAGTTTCTTGAGCACGTTCTGCACGTGGATCTTGACCGTGCTCTCGGCCAGGTCGAGTTTGCGCGCGATGAATTTATTGCTCTCGCCTAGCGCCAGGCAGGCCAGGATATCCTTCTCGCGCGGGGTCAGCTTGTCCAGGTCCGACAGCGGCCGCTCGGCCGGACCGGGCGCGTGCAACTGGGCCACCAGCTTGCCGGTGAGCGCCTCGGCCACCACGGTTTCGCCGGCGGCGGCGCGCCGGATCGCGCGCAGCAAATAATCGGTCTCGATATTCTTGATCAGGTAGCCGCGCGCGCCGGCGCGCATCGCCTGCGCCAGGTCCTCCGACTCTTCCGACACGGTCAGCATGATGATGGCCGTGTCCGGGCAATCCTGGCGCATCAGCTGCAGCGTTTCGACGCCGGACATGCCGGGCATGTGCAGGTCCAGCAAGACCACGTCGGGCTTCAGCTGCTTGGCGCGCTTGATGCCCTCGATGCCGTCCGGCGCCTCGCCCACGACGGCGAATTCGGGATAGCGCTGCAGCAGCGACCGTATCCCGCTGCGAAACAGCGAATGGTCGTCCACCAGCAGTACGCGGATCGGTTGCGCTTCAATGTCCATGGCTATCCTTGAAAAATCAGGCAGCGCGCCGTAGCGCCTGCGGCAAAGTGAGTGTGATGCGGGTGCCCTCGCCCGGCGCCGACTGCACCGCCAGCGTGGCGTCGATGCGCTGGGCGCGCTCGCGCATGATGTGGATGCCGACGTGGGTCTCGCCGTTCTCGTCGAGCCCGCCCGGGTCGAAGCCGGCGCCGTTGTCTTCGATCGTCAGCGTGAAGTTGTTGCGGTCTTCCAGGCGCACCAGCACGCTGCTGGCGTCGGCATGCTTGCGCACGTTCGACAGCGCTTCCTGGACGATGAACAGCAACTGCAGCTGCTGTTCGCGCGGGAACGGGGCGCCGTCGACGTCGGCGACCAGCTCGGCGGCGATGCCGGTCTGGCGCTGGAACTTGTCGACCGTCGTTTCCAGCGCGCCGATCAGATTGCCTTCGACCAGGCGGCTGCGGAAATTGTGCAGCAGTTCGCGCACGTCTTCATAGCTTTCCTGCACGCCGGCGCGCAGCAGCGGCACGATTTCGCTGACATCATCGATCTTGCCGTCGCTGACCGACTGGTCCAGCATCTGCACCTGCAGGTTGAGGAAATTGAGGCCCTGCGCAATGCTGTCGTGCAGCCCCTGGGCAACCAGGTTGCGCTCTTCGGAGACCGCCATCTCGCGTTCGCGCGCGGCCAGGCGCAGGTTTTCGACAGCGGTGCCGAGCAGCTGGCCCAGCGTTTCGAGCAAGCTCTGTTCGCGCGCATCGAAAGTCTTCGGCTGGCGGAAATGCAGGTTGAAAAAACCCAGGTGCTGCTGCTGCGCATAAATATGAAATACCGACACCGTGGCAAAGCCTTCGCGGTGGCATTCGAGCTCGTGCGCCTTGTCCATCTTGCGCAAGTCGTGGATCACGGTGACCTTGCGCAGCACCGCGTCGCCGCACAGGCAGTCGCCCACCTTGATGCAGTGTTCGCGCTTGACCAGCTCGGGCGAAATGCCCTGGTGCACCACCATATGCAGGTTGTTGCGGCTGGCGTCAAGCACGCGCACCGAGCCGCCATCGGCATGGAAATAGTCGCAGATACGCGCAAGCAAACCCTGGCACAGCGGTTCGAGCGGCTGCGGCCGCTGCAGGAAGGCCGACGCGTCGTACAGCAGCGCCAGTTCGCGGTTCTGGTGTTCCAGCGTGGCCGTCTTGACGGTGACCAGTTCCTCCAGGTTGCCGTACACCGTCTTGAGCCGGTCGGCCATCTGGTTGAAGCCCTGCGCCAGCTGGCCGAATTCGTCGCTGCTGTCGACCTCCAGACGGACTTCGAAATCCTTTTCCTTCATCCGGTGCATGCCCTCGTGCAAACGCGTGACGGGCTCGATGATGAGGCTGAACATCAGGTAGATCAGGCTGACCGTGCCGACCAGGGCCAGGCCCAGCAAGGCCAGCTGGGAGGCGCGCAGCCAGAAGGTGCGCGTCTCGCCGTCCAGCTCGATCATTTGCACCAGCTGATCGACGCGGCCGACAAACGCTTCCACCTGGACCTGGAATGCGCGCAGTGCCTGCTTCTGCTGGTCGCCGCCGACGGCCAGCAGCGCAATCGCGGCCGGGCGCAGCTGGCCCTGCCATTGCGCGGCGACCAGGTCGAATTCGGCATGGATGGCCGCGCCCGGCGGCAACAGCAGCGGCCGTTGCGGGTCGCCTTTCTTCAGCTGGGCCAGCGTGCCATCGATCAACGCGATCTGGCGCCCTGCGGCGGCGCCGGCCTCGTTGCCGTCGAGCGTCTGCGCCAGCAGGATCGACAGCCGGTAACTGTTCATCCGCAAGCTGCCGGTGTCGTTGATGGCGGCGGCGCTGCCTTCGAGCTGCCAGGACAGGAACAGCGTCGATGAAATCGCCAGCAACGCCAGCAACAGAAAGCCGACCAGCGCCCCGACGATCTTCGCGGACAGCTTGTTGTGTGACGGCATCAGAGTATCGAGTGGCATCGCGGGTCCTGGTTGTGCATGCGGCGGATCGTTGCGCGCGTTCGGCGCGGCCCCTTCATGATACCCGGCTGTGTCCATTTTTAACGTCCTCACCCGCCCGTGTGCGCCATGAAACGGACGATTTTGCCCGGTTGTTCAAGGAAATCATGCTTTTCCGGCTTCAACTCGATGGCCAGCCCGATCGCCGCCTCCAGTTCGGCGTCGCTGGCGCCGCCGCGCAGCAAGGGACCGAACTCGAACTTGTCTTCCTGGCCCAGGCACAGGTAGAGCGTGCCGTCGACGGCCAGGCGCACGCGGTTGCAGTCGCCGCAAAAGTGCTGGGACATGGGGGTGATGAAGCCGATGCTGGTATTGCCGTCGGGCGTGACCAGGTAGCGCGCCGGTCCGCCGCCGAGGCGCGCGATTTGCGGCAACAGGCCGAATTTGTCGCGCAAGCGCCGTTCGACCGGGGCCAGGTCGAGCCAGGTGGCGCCGCGTCCGGTGGCCCCCATCGGCATCGCCTCGATCAGGCGCAGCACGAACTGGTGTTCGATGCAGAACGCGACCATGGCGTCGACCTGGTCGTCGTTGACGCCGCGCAGCGCCACCATATTGATCTTGATGGGCGCGAAACCGGCGGCCTTGCCGGCCATGATGCCCTGCAGGATCTGGGGCAGGCTGTCGCGCCCGGTGATTTTTTGCATGCAGTCGCGGTCGAGCGAATCGAGGCTGACGTTGATGCGCGAAATGCCGGCCGCGCGCAGCTCGGCGGCCTGCTGGTCCAGCCGGGTCGCGTTGGTCGATAGCGACAGGTCGTCGATGCCGGGCAGCGCCGCCAGGCGGGCGGACAGGCCGGCCAGGTCGCGCCGCAGCAGCGGTTCGCCGCCGGTCAGGCGCACGCGCCGCGTGCCCAGCCGCGCGAAGGCGCCGACCAGGCGTTCCATCTCGTCGAAGGTGAGCCAGGAAGCCGGCTCCTCGAAGCCCTTGAAACCCTTCGGGATGCAATAGCTGCAGCGCAGGTCGCAGCGGTCGGTGACCGACAGGCGAAGATATTCGATTGATCGGCCGTAACGGTCGCGCAGCATGTCCGGCTCCAGCGTGAATGAGGATGAGGTGATTGTAGCGAGCGCGGCGCGCTTTGACTGTGGGCAGGACGACGGGTAGGAACTAGTCATTTGTGACTAGGGAAAAGCGCGCATTGCCGGCTCGCGCCATGGACAGGGATGTTATTCTTTGACTACTTCATTCATCGTCAAGGCCGATATGCGTCCTGTTCTGTTCTTGCTGCTGTGTTGCGCCAGCCTGGCCCAGGCCGCCGATGCGGTCTCGGTCACATCGCTGACGTTCGTGGGCAAGAACGGCCAGGGCGAAACGCTCGGCCCGGATGAACTCAAGATGCCGTTGGTGCACATGGCCAACGCGAAAGTCGCCGCCAAGATCAACGACCGCCTCTTTTTCGAGCGCTTCGAGGTCATGGCGCCGGAAAAGCCCGGAAAGGTATTGAGCGCGGCCGACCATATCGTCCTCGACAGCATCCACGGCCAGGATTTCTCGGTCACGCTCGACAGCCCGCGCGTGTTGACGATCGCGTTCGATGCCGAAGGGTGCGGCGCCTACTGCGAGAACTATGCCAGTTACTACAGCTTCGACACCAGGAACGGCCACCTGGTCACCGTCGACGAACTGCTGACGCCAGCCGGCATGCGCGCCGTCGACACCCGCATGCAAAAAGAGCGCGTCGCCAAGTACAAGGCGCAGCTGGCGCAGTTGCGTACCGATCTGAAAGCGAGCCGAAAAAAACGCGCCCCCAAGACCAAGGTGGACCTCAGCGACTTGGAAGAACGCATTGCCATGAATGAAGATTGTCTTGCCACGGCGGCCGCCAAGGATCAGGCGCCAGCAACGGAACCGCTCACCTTCTATGCGGTCGAGCTGGTCGACAAGGCCTTCCATGTCTATCGTTCCCGCTGCAGCAACCATGCGTCCCGCGCGCTCGACGACGTGGGCGATGTGATGCTGGCTATGCCGTACAGCGAGATGCGCCCCTACCTGACCAGCTACGCCAAGGCGCTGCTGCTGAACGAAGGCGATACCCTGCCCGTCAACTCGCCATACGGACAAATGCTGCGCGGTTCACTGGGCGGTAGCACGGCAGTGACCATGTTGCTCTACAAGCCAACCGACAATGCCCTCAGCGGCGTCTATTTCTACGACAAGCACCGCACGCCGATCCGCATCCAGGGCACCGTCCATGGCAACGATCTGGAACTGACCGAGTGCGACGACAAGGGCATTGAGGTCGCGAAAATCAAGCTCGCCAATGCGGCTGGACATTTGCAGGGCCATTGGACGGGAAAGAAAGAATTTTCGCTGGAACTGAACCCGTAAAGAACGATTTGCCATCCAGCTGTCTAATACATGACGAGGTGTTCATCATGAAACAGATCACAGCGCTCAGTATCTTGGCGGCCGCCTTGGCCGCAACGCCGGCCCTTGCACAGCAGCTGGCGTCCGCCTCGCCCTACGTGGACCTGCGCGCCGGACCGGGCCGCGACTACCCGCTCGTGGCCAGCCTGCCCTCCGGCATCGACATCACCGTCGTGGGCTGTGTTGGCGATTACCGCTGGTGCGATATCGTCTCGGGTCCGTATCGCGGCTGGGTGTATGCGGGCAATATCATCTATCCCTACCAAAGCGGCTACGTCCCCTTGCTGACGTATGGGCCGCCAATCGGCATCGGCATCATTGGATTCGACCTTGGCTATTACTGGGACCACCATTATCGCGGCCGCCCCTGGTATGGGCAGCGCCGGTACTGGGTCGACCGGCCGCACGGCGACGTCGGCCGCGCCGATCATCATGCAGGCCCGCGCTTCGACGGCGGCGCGCGCCAGCACCGCGGCCAGCCCCAAAGGTCTGCCGCGCAAGTGCCACTCCAGGGCCAGGGGCAGCACATGGGCCCGTGGCCGCCACTGGGCCAGCAAGCACGCCAGGACCGCGTACCCGGCGCGCAGCGTCAATGGCACGCTCAACATCCGCACGCGGGCGAGCGCCAGGCGCCGGCCCACAATGCGGGGCAAGGCGAGTCACTCCGTCCGAGCCATCAGTAGCACCAACGGCAAGGCCGCGGCGCGCATGGTGTATCTTGTCGATACCACAAGCTACCATGACAAGCGATGCGCCACCACACCAGCCGCTGGATCTTCTTGTTCGCGCTTGCGCTGCCTCTGCTCGGCGGCGCCGAAGTTCGCGCCGCGCCCCTGAGCGGAGCGCCGCTCGATGACGCCGCCAGCAAGGCCGTGCTGAAGGAAATTGGCGCCATGGTCAAGACGCCATCGAACAAAGTCCATCAATTCGTCGTGCGCGAGGCGACGCCGGAGCGCATCGCGCGCCTGTACAACTCGCCGCAACTGATCGAGCAATCGAAGATCATGCGCGAGAATGGCTTGATATTTGCCGGTCATGGCCGGCTGTTGGGCTTCACTAAACCGTCCGATGTGCTAGCCAGGATGGAAGCCTGGTTTCCCGATGCGTTCGCCGACGTGCACGCCATGAAGGAGCCGGGCTTCTTCACACAACTCAGCATATTCGGACCGTATGCCGATTGGGAGGCCGAGCCGGCCGCCTTCATCGCGCTTTGGAAGTGCATGCCGCAGAGCGCCTGGATCCGGCCAAATGCAAATCCTTTCATGCGCCGCCTTGGCCAGGGCCAGATGTTCCAGCCGATGGCAAACAACGGTTCCGCGGCCCAGGAATACGACTTCGGCAACTGTATTCGCGAGCGCGTAGGCTATCAAACCCCGTGGACCGATGCGGAAGTGCCCCGCTCCCTGGCCCGGGCCCGACAGGTCGCAGACAAGGTGACGCCCGTGCTGGCGCAAAAATTCGCCCATCTGCTCGCCACCAATCGTTGCCGCGGCACGGGCGCCGATGATTGCGTATTGGCGATGCGCCAGTGGGTCAGCCTGGCGCCGGCCGATACCGGCGTGGCCCGAGCGATGCAATCGCTCGAACCCGAACTGGGTCTGGACCAGGCAGCGCCCGCGCCGCCGCCGGATACCGGCAAGCGCGACGCGGATGGCCTGCCTCAGTTTGACGAAGGCTTGCGCCAGGCCGCGTATTTGCGCGCCAAGCTACAGTCGGTGCTCGGCGCGCCATCGGCCTGGCCGCCGCAAGCGCTGGCAACAACGCTGCGCCAGATGACGGCGCTGCGCATCGCGGCCATTCCCGCGATCCGGCATCAGGACGTGCTGTATGAATTAGATTATCGCAACGAAGCGCTGAACCCCTGGGATATCGTGGCCCAGCAGATCGACAAGTCACCGGCCTTGCACGACGCCGTCCTGGCCGAATTGGAACGCCTGGGGCCGCCGCCGATCGAAGCCGGTCCGGTTTTCACGGAATGGATCAATCATGCCGGAGCGCGTGTTCCCAGCGAATACGCGCTGCTGCACCAGGCGGACATGCTGCGCTCGCGCGGCGTCGGATCCGACCTGGAGCACGCCGCAGACACCACCCCAACGCCCGCAAGGATTGTGTCCGTGGCCGAAACGCCGCTCACCACCCCGGAACCGCAATCCTGCAACAAGACCTTGGTCAGCGCTGTGTTGGCAGCGCGGCTGCGCATCAATGTCAGCGAAGGCGGCGACCTGATCGACCTGGCGTGCAAGCCCCATCCGCTGCGTGCAGGACGCACCATCGTCGCCGTGTTCCACGAATTGCGCGACAACAAAGGCAATGTCGATGAGGATGCCAAGGGATTTGCGATGGCCGTGATCGACATCGCCGGCAACAAGGTGCTGCAGCTATACCGAGACAAGGTGGCGCTCGACCCGAGTGTACGTATCGGCATCGGCAGACTGCAGCTCGATACGGGGCGCTACAACCTGGCGCCGGGCGTGCGCGCACTCGGCGTGCGCATGAACATCGGGAACAGTCATCGATGTGCCGAAGCCGGCGAGAGCGAGTACCTGACGCTGCTGGTCGAGGAAGGCGCCAAGCTGCGCCCGGTGCTCAAGGACCTGGCCATGTCGTCATGGCGCATCACGCAAGGCGAGCCTTGCAGCGACAGCGAAACACCCACGGTGACGGACACGGTCAAGAACAGCATCGTCGTTTTGCCGGGTATGACGAACGCCTGGCACGACCTGCAGGTCGTCGCGCAGCACTCGCTTGACACCTACAGCGGCAAGGACGGCGACAACGCAAAGCCGGTAGTGCGCACCGAAAAGGGCGTGATCCTGCACGCCGTCGGCAAGCAGTACCCCACCCATTGACGCCGATTAAAACTGGTCGAGCGGTATCTCGCTCGAGGCGAGCTTGTCGCCGGCCAGGTTGAACATGGTGACCCGCGTCCGGTTGAACTTGTTGTAGCGTCCTTGCCTGGATTCCTCGGCCGTCTGCTTCAGCTGAAAGATCTGGTTCGCCTGGTACGCATGCGGCTTGCCGTTGACGACGATCTTGTATTTGACGGTGTAGGCGCCGAAGCGCAGCTCGTCCACTTCAAAGCGCATGCCATGGTGCACGAACAGGCTGCGCACCACGCTATCGGCGCGGTACATCCGCACCTCGGCATCATACTGGCCCGTGCTGTTGTCGAACTCGAATGTCGCCGGTCCGGTGGCGCCATATACGTCTTGAAATCCCAGGTAGCCGTGCGGCAGGCGCGCGTCCGGCGCCGCTCCGGCCGGCGGATTTTCAACGGATGCCGAATCGGCCCGCACCGGCATGGGCAGGTCCACGCCTGGCCGGAGTCCTTGTACAGGTAGGCACACGCAAGCGCCGCCAGCGTCACGAAACCGATGGCGAATAGCCGGACCGCGTAGCTGTTCAGCGATACGTCCTCGCTCTTGCCTCGGCTGCGGGCCGGCGGCTCGGCGCTGCGCGCCGGTGCAGCAGGCGCAGCGTGTGCGATCGTGCGATCGTAGGTGGCGCGCCGTTCAGGGTCGCTCAACACATCCCATGCCTGGTTGATCAGCTTCATCACGCGCAAGGCGTCCGGGTCGGGATTGCGGTCCGGATGGAATTTCTGCGACAGCACCCGATACGATGCCTTGATCACTTCGACCGGAGCGGTACGCATGACTTGCAGTCTGTCGTAATGGGTTTCCAGCGATTGCGCCACGTGTGCTCCGGAACGTTGCCTTGGTTGGCAAATAGTTATTGTATTCGGCTTATAGCTTTACAAGCAATGAATATTGCCGGCAAGGCTGGCGCGGCCGATTACAGCACATAACGGAGTATCGCCACATAATGCGCGGCGCTGCCGGCCACGACGAACAGGTGCCAGATGCCGTGCGCGTGCGTCATGCGCTTGTCGAGCACATAGAAGATGATGCCGACCGTATAAAAGATCCCGCCGGCGGCCAGCCAGGCGAATCCGGCCGTCCCCAGCGCGTGCATCAGCGGCGCGATGGCGGCCAGGGCGGCCCAGCCCATCACGACATAGATAATCAGCGACAGCAGCCGCCCGGTTCCCTTCTGCATCAACTCCTGCACGCTGCCCAGCACAGCCAGTCCCCACACCGTGCCCAGCAGCGACCATCCCCACGGACCGCGCAGCGTGACCAGGCAGAACGGCGTGTAGCTGCCCGCGATCAGCAGGTAGATGCTTTGGTGGTCGAACTTTTGCAGGATCTCCTTGGCGCGTCCGAGGTGGCTGTGGTACAGCGTCGAAAAACTGTACAGCAACACCAGCGTGGCGCCGTAGATCGACACGCTCACCACCTTCCACGGGTCGCCGCCGATGGACGAGAGCACGATCAGCACCACCGTGCCGGCGAGCGCCAGCAGCGCCCCGACCAGGTGCGTCAGCGCGTTGAATTTTTCGCCATGGTGCAGGGCCGGATAGCTCACAGCATGAAGCGGCGGATCGACGCGCACACGGAAACCAGTTGCGGCGTATCCATGCGCCCCAGGATGTTACGGCTGACCGTGCCCATGACCTGCAGCGTCCCGGCCATGCCGAGATTGGCCGACTGCTGCACCACGAAGCCGACCTTGGCCAGTTTCAGCGGGCCCATGAAGAAGTAGTCCATCGCGCTGCTCATCAGCTCGACCGACACGTCCGCCAGCGCCTTGCTGTGCACGGTCGCGTCGTCGGCCTGTTCGATCGCTTCGAGCACCGCCAGCGTCTTGTGGCGCAGGCTTTTCGAGTGGCAAAACCGAAAGTATGGCTTGGCCGACGGATCGGCCGCCGCAGCGTTTTTGCGCGCAACCGGTGTGGCCTTCGTGGCAGCTTGCCGTTTTGGAAGAGTAGTCATGGGGCAGATGGTACTCCACAACGCTGCCGCGCACCGGTCCGCTCTCAGGGGTGCTCCAGCTGATAGTGCCGGTAATCGCCGCTGCCGCGATAATTGCGCAGCGCGTGCCAGTAGCGCTCGACCAGCTTCGGGTTCTGGCTGTAGAACTGGCGCGACACCATCAGGTACACCGGCGTCTGCTCGAACACGGTGCCGGTGCGCTCGATCTGGCCCGGATAGAGGCTGGCGATCAGCCGGTCCGCCTCCTCCATCATGCCGACCACGCCTTCGACCCGCCCGGCCGCGAGCTTGGCCATGGTCGGCTCGAGCGCCTTGGCCCCGTCATCGTAGGGCACGCCCAGTTGCGTGAAGCGTTCGATGACATAGACGAAGCCGGACTGGATGCCGACCCGCCCTGCCCCCAGTTGTTTGAAGCGCAGCCCATCCCAATCGAGCAGCGAACCGGCGCGGCGATAGACATAATATGTCATCACGCCCATCGCCTTGCTCGCGTCGATCGCGCCGGCGGCCATTGGAAACACTGCCTGTTCGGCGCGCTGGGGCGAATAGGCGGACGCCATCGCATCGCTGATGCCGGATTTGATCTCTTCCAGGCAGCGCCGGCGCGGCGCCAGGTGGCGTTCGATTTTCAGGTGCATGCCCTTGGCGGTCTGCAGCACCAGGTACTGCAGGTGGCCGGTGCCGTCGACTTTGCCGAACGGCGGATAGTCGACATCCATCGCGCAGACCCGCAGCACCGGCTGCGCGCCTGCCGTCCCGCACAGCATTGCCAGCGCCAGTACCGCGCACCATTTCCGACCTGCCAACATTCCAGACTCCACATTGCACATCAATGCCTTAGCCTAACATGCAAGCCTGGAAAGACCTCACTGTACCAGCGGCGAATCCGCGCCTTCGAGCTCCACGCCTGCGATCGTGGCCTGCCCGACCAGGATGTGCAGGTACTGGTGAATCGCGCGCTGGCTGGACTGGCGCTCGAGGAAGGCGGCGATCTCGCTCCTGACGGTCTCGAACGGCAGCAGCTTGCCATCGATCTTGCGCAGCACCTGCACGATATGCAGGCCGAAGCGGGTTTCGAGCAGGCGTCCGGCCAGTTCGCCTTCTGCCAGCCGGAACGCCAGCTCTTCGAATTCCGGCACCGACTGGCCGCGCGAGAGCTGGCCCAGGCTGCCGCCTACCTTGCCGGAGCTGCAGTTCGAATATTCGCCGGCCAGTTCGGCGAAACGTTCCGGATGCAGCTTGAGTTCTTCCAGCACCGCCTCGCCGGTGGCGCGCAGCAGCTCCAGCGGCGCGCCGGGCATCACCTGGAACAGGATATGGCGCGCTTCGACCAGTTCGCCGTTGGTGTAGCGGGCCGCGTTGTTGCGATACCAGGTCTGGCACGCGGCGTCGGTCACCTTGGGAACTTGCACCTGCAGCGTGAGCAGCGTGTCGATGCGCTCGTCGTCGTTGCCCAGGATGCCCAGCGCCGCCGCTTGCTGCAGCAGCACGGTGCGCAGCACCAGCTCATGCAAGGCGCGCTTGAGCGGGTTGTCGGCATCCTGATGATGCCGAAGTTCGCGTTCGATCGCGGTATCGTCGATGTCGATGCCGTTGACGGATATGCCCATGGTGCTGCTCCTTTATATTCGAATATTCATCCACGTCATCCGCGCGAACGCGGGGATCCATACTGCGGTAGCCAGGTCAATTCAGCATGGGTCCCCGCATGCGCGAGGATGACGGGCTAACGGCTGCGCACCAGCTGGTACGCGCGCCCCAGGTACGTCACCGCGCCAAACCCGCTCCATACGTGCACCAGCCGCGTGAACGGAAAAATCACGAACAGCGACATCCCCATGAACAGGTGCAGCTTGAACAGCAGCGGCGCGCCCACGATGAAACTGGCCGCATCGCCGCGCAGCGTCGCGATATGCTGCGCCCAGTTCATCAGCGTCACCATCGTGTGCCCATCCATGTGCGAAGCGGACACGTAGATCGACGACAGCCCCAGCACCAGGGTCGCCAGGATCCACAGCAGCACGACCTTGTCCTTGATCGTGGTCGCATGCAGCAGCCGTTCGTTGGACAGGCGCCGCACCAGCAGGATCACGATACCCACCAGGCACATCCCGCCCATCACGCCGCCCGCCACCATCGCCACCAGCTGCTTGGCGCCGTGCGTCACGCCCAGCGTGTCCCACACCACTACCGGCGTCAGCAGCCCGGCCATGTGCCCGAAGAACAGCCCGATGATCCCGACGTGGAACAGGATGCTGCCAAGGCGCAGCTGCCCGCGGTGCAGCACCTGCGTCGACTCCGACTTCCACGTGTACTGCTCGCGGTCGAAGCGGATCAGGCTGCCCAGGAAGAAAATGGCCAGCGCGATGTAGGGATAGATCCCGAAAAAGAATTGATGAATAAAGTCCATGAAGGGCTCCTTAAGCGCCCGCGCCGGCAGTGCGCGACTTGGGATAGAAATTGATCGGATGCGTGCCCGGAACGCCGGACTTCTTCAGCAGCGGCTCGACGCCGTCCGCTCCGGGCCCGAAGGTCTCGAGCGCCTCGTCCATGTCGCGCACCGGCGGCTCGGTCAAGGCCTCGGCCGCGACCGGGCTCAGTTGCTCGAGCACCGTAAACACCCCCGCATACGGGCTGCCGTTGGCGGCCAGCTTGCGGCCGATGTGCGCCAGCACGTGGATCGCGTCGGACAGCAGGCGCGCCGATTCGGCCACGGTTTGCTGCGACAGGAATTCGAGGAACAGCGGCACAAAGTCCGGCAGGTCGTCGCCCGTCATGATCAATCCGTGCTTCTTGTATTCCTCCATCAGGTCGACCATGGCCTGGCCGCGGTCGCGCGACTCGCCGTGGATATGCTCGAACAGGTGCAGCGAATGCGACGGATTGCGGTCGAACGTCATCACATAATTTTGCTGCAGGTCGATCAGGCGCGTGTCGCCCAGGTAGGCAAACAGCGGCAGCAGCGGCGCGTGCAAGGACGGCCTGGCCGCCATCACGCCGGCAAGGGCCGACAGGCTGGCAACCAATTCGGCTTCCGGATACAGCAACAGCGCGGACAAAACCTGGTAGTGGCGCGTGGCTTTCATGGTCATGCTTCCTGTTTCTTGCGCGATTTTGGCATCGAGATGAAGTTGGTCGAACCCTGCTTCTTCTTGCCGAACAAGCTGGTGTCGGTGATGCCGTCGGAGCAGCCGTTACCGAAGCTGAAGCCGCACGAACCCTTCTCGTTGAAGCTGTCCTCGGCCATCTCCTTGTGGCTGCTGGGGATCACGAACCGGTCCTCGTAATTGGCGATCGCCATGATGTGGTACATGTCCTCGACCATTTCGCGGCTCAATCCGACCTGCTTGAGCACTTCCAGGTTTTCAACCTTGTCCACACTCTTGCTGCGCATGTAGGCGCGCATGGCCAGCATGCGGTCCAGCGCGTGGATGATCGGCGGCTGGTCGCCGGCGGTCAGCAGGTTGGCCAGGTACTGCACCGGAATGCGCAGGCTGCTGGTGTCGGGCAGGATGCCGTTCATGCCCATCTTTCCCGATTCGGCGGCGGCCTGAATCGGCGACAGCGGCGGGATGTACCACACCATCGGCAAGGTCCGGTACTCGGGATGCAGCGGAAACGCCACCTTCCACTCGACCGCCATCTTGTACACGGGAGAGCGCTTGGCCGACTCCAGCCACGAATCGGGAATGCCCTGGCGCCGCGCTTCCTCGATGATGGCCGGGTCGTGCGGATCGAGGAACAGGCCCAGTTGCGACTTGTACAGGTCGCGCTCGTCGGCGACCGACGCGGCGGCCTCGATCTGGTCGGCGTCGTATAGCAGCACGCCCAGGTAGCGGATGCGCCCGACGCAGGTCTCCGAGCATACCGTCGGCTGCCCCGCTTCGATGCGCGGATAGCAGAAGGTGCATTTTTCGGCTTTGCCGGACGACCAGTTGTAATAGATCTTCTTGTACGGGCAGCCGGAGATGCACATGCGCCAGCCGCGGCACTTGTCCTGGTCGATCAGCACGATGCCGTCGTCCTCGCGCTTGTACACGGAGCCGGACGGGCACGACGCCACGCAGGTCGGGTTCAGGCAGTGCTCGCACAGGCGCGGCAAGTACATCATGAAGGTGTTCTCGAAGGTGCCGTACATCTCCTTCTGCATATTGTCGAACAGCTTGTCCTTGCTGCGCGCGGCGAATTCGCCACCCAGGTCATCTTCCCAGTTCGGGCCCCATTCGATCTTGTCCATTTTTTTGCCGGTCAGGACCGAGACCGGGCGCGCGGTCGGCGGGGTTTCCGACAGCGGCGCGTTTTGCAGGCGCTCGTAGTCGTAGGTGAACGGCTCGTAGTATTCGTCGATGGCGGGCAGGTTCGGGTTGGCGAAGATATTGGCCAGGATTTTCAGGCGGCTGCCCTGGCGCGGTTCGATCTTGCCGGCGGCCGTGCGTTTCCAGCCGCCGTTCCATTTGTCCTGGTTTTCCCATTCCTTCGGGTAGCCGATACCCGGTTTGGTTTCGACATTGTTGAACCACGCGTATTCCACGCCGTCGCGGCTGGTCCATACGTTCTTGCAGGTGACCGAACAGGTGTGGCAGCCGATGCACTTGTCCAGGTTCAGGACCATGCCGATTTGCGCTCTGATTTTCATACGTTTGCTCCGTTTTCGCATCGTCCTTGCGAAGGCGAGGACCCATAGCACATATGTTCTGTGCTATCACCAATTCCACCTCTGTGCAGCCGTGCCATGGGTCCCCGCCTTCGCAGGGACGATGTTGATTGGGGTTGCGGTGAAGGGTCAGCCGACGGTTTCGGTGGCTTCCACCAGCGGCCCTTCGAGCCACTCGACCTTCTCCATCTTGCGGACCAACACAAACTCATCGCGGTTCGATCCGACCGTGCCGTAGTAGTTGAAGCCCCACGACAGTTGCGCGTAGCCGCCGATCATGTGGGTCGGTTTGGTCACCGTGCGCGTGACCGAGTTGTGGATGCCGCCGCGCTTGCCCGACAGCTCCGCCCCCGGCGTGTTGATGATCTTTTCCTGCGCGTGGTACATCAAGGTCATCCCCTGCGGCACGCGCTGGCTCACCACCGCCCGCGCCGTCAGCGTGCCATTCACATTGAACACCTCGATCCAGTCGTTGTCGACGATGCCGGCGATCTTGGCGTCGTCCTCCGACAGCCACACGTGCGGCCCGCCGCGCGACAAGGTCAGCATGCGCAGATTGTCCGAGTAGGTCGAATGGATGCCCCACTTCTGGTGCGGCGTGATGAAGTTGAGCGCAATTTCCTTGTTCCCGTTCGGCTTCGCGCCCAGCATCTGCGCCGTCGTCTTGGTATTGATGGCCGGCTTGTACACGCACAGGCCTTCGCCGAAATCGCGCATCCACAGGTGATCCTGGTAGAACTGCTGGCGCCCGGTCAAGGTGCGCCATGGGATCATCTCGTGCACGTTGGTGTAGCCGGCGCTGTAGCTGACTTCTTCCGACTCCAGGCCCGACCAGGTCGGCGACGAAATGATCTTGCGCGGCTGCGCCTGCACGTCGCGAAAGCGGATCGTGTCGTGCTCGCGCGGCAGCGCCAGGTGCGTGTGGTCGCGTCCCGTCATCTTCGACAGCGCGGCCCAGGCCTTGACGGCCACGTGGCCGTTGGTCTCCGGCGCCAGCGACAGAATCATCTCGGCCGCATCAATCGCGGTATTCAGGCGCGGCTGGCCCTTCGACACGCCCTCTTCGAGCACAGTGCGGTTGATGCCGCGCAGGACGTCGACTTCGTGTTCGGTCTTCCAGCCGATGCCCTTGCCGCCGTTGCCCAGCTTTTCGAGCAGCGGTCCGATCGAGGTGAATTTTTTGTACACGTCCTTGTAATTGCGCTCGACCACGGTCAGGTTCGGCATCGTCTTGCCGGGAATCGGCTCGCATTCGCCGGCGCGCCAATCCTTGGGATCGAATGGCTGGCCAAGCTCGCCCGGGGTATCGTGCATCAGCGGAGTCAGGATCAAGTCGGTCTGGGTGCCCAGGTACTCGCCGCCGATCTCCGAAAACTTCTCGGCGATGCCCTTGTAGATTTCCCAGTCCGACTTCGATTGCCACAGTGGCTGCACCGCTTCCGACAAGGGGTGGATGAAGGGATGCATGTCGGACGTGTTCAGGTCGTCCTTTTCGTACCAGGTGGCGGTCGGCAGCACGATGTCGCCATACAGGCAGGTAGTCGACATGCGGAAGTCCAGCACCACCAGCAGGTCCAGCTTGCCCTCGGCCGCCGGACGGATCTTGACGTCGCGCGGCTTGATGCAGTTGGTTTCGTCGCTCATCAAGGCGTTCTGGGTGCCCAGCAGGTACTTGAGGAAGTACTCGTGGCCCTTGCCCGAACTGCCCATGATGTTCGAGCGCCAGACGAACATATTGCGCGGAAAGTTGGCCGGATTGTCCGGGTCGTCGCACGAGAAATTGAGCTTGCCGGCCTTGATTTGATCTACCGCGTAGGCCGCCGGATCCATGCCCGCGGCCTTGGCGGCGCGCGTCACTTCGAGCGGATTGGTCTCGAGCTGCGGGGCCGACGGCAGCCAGCCCATGCGCTCGGCCTTGGCGTTGTAGTCGATCAGCGCCATCGGCTCCTTCGGCACGCTGGCCGACGGCGAGGCGATTTCCTCGATGTGCAGCTTTTCATGGCGCCACTGGCTGGTGTGGGCATAGAAGAACGAGGTGCCGTTCATCTGGCGCATCGGACGGTTCCAGTCCTGGGCAAACGCGAGCGGGGTCCAGCCGGTCTGCGGACGCAGCTTTTCCTGGCCCACGTAATGCGCCCAGCCGCCGCCGGACTGGCCCACGCAGCCGCACATCATCAGCAGGTTGATGATGCCGCGGTAGGTCATGTCCATGTGATACCAGTGGTTCAGCGCCGCGCCGACGATGACCATGCTCTTGCCATGGGTCTTGTCGGCGTTTTCGGCGAACTGGCGCGCCACGGTGATCACGTCGGCCGCCTTGACGCCGGTATGCTTGACCTGCCAGGCCGGCGTGTACGGTACATCGTCGTCATAGCTGGTGGCGACGTTGGCGCCGCCCAGGCCGCGGTCGATGCCGTAGTTGGCCAGCGTCAGGTCGAACACGGTGGCCACGGTGGCGGTGCTGCCGTCGGCCAGCAGGATTTTCTTAACCGGCACGCGGCGCGCCAGCATGTCTTCGGCATCTTTGCCGCCGAAATAGGCGAAGCCGACATCGACGACGGCATCGCTGCAGGTGATCAGGGACAGCAGCGGATCGATCGCGCGTCCGCTGGTGCCCTCCTTCTGTTCCAGGTTCCAGCGGCCAGACTCGCCCCAGCGAAAGCCGATCGAGCCGCCCGGCGCGCAGATGGCGCCGGTTGCTTCGTCGATGACCAGGGTCTTCCATTCCGGATTGTTGTTCTCATCGAGGTTGTTGGCCAGGTGCGAGGCGCGCAGGAAGTAGTCCGGCACCAGCGCGCCGTTCCTTTCGATCAGCGTCACCAGCATCGGAAAATCGGTGTATTGCTTGACGTAGCCGCGGAAGTAGTCCGAACCGCCGTTGGCGTGAAACTCCTTGAGCACCACGTGGCCCATCGCCAGCGCCAGCGCGGCATCGGTGCCCTGCTTGGGCGCCAGCCAGATGTCGCCGAACTTGGCCATCTCGCCGAAGTCGGACGACACCGCCACTGTCTTGGTGCCCTTGTAGCGCACCTCGGTGTAGAAGTGGGCGTCGGGCGTGCGCGTCATCGGCACGTTCGAGCCCCACACCATCAGGAAGGTGGAGTTGTACCAGTCGGCCGATTCGGGCACGTCGGTCTGTTCGCCCCACACCTGCGGGCTGGCCGGCGGCAGGTCGCAATACCAGTCGTAGAACGACAGCGCCACGCCGCCGATCAGCGACAGGTAACGGGTTCCGGCCGCGTAGCTCACCATCGACATTGCCGGAATCGGGGAGAAGCCGACGATGCGGTCAGGTCCGTATTTCTTGATTGTGAACGCGTTCGCGGCGGCGATGATTTCGTTGACGTCGTCCCATTTGGCGCGCACGAAGCCGCCCAGGCCGCGGATCGACTTGTACGACTTGGCGCGCACCGGATCCTGGCTGATATAGTCCCAGGCCGTCACCGGATCCATCGTCACGCGCGCCTCGCGCCACATTTCCATCAGCCGGCCGCGCACGATCGGGTACTTGACGCGCTGGGCCGAATACACGTACCAGGAATAGCTGGCGCCGCGCGGGCAGCCGCGCGGTTCGTGGTTGGGCAGGTCGGGACGGGTGCGCGGATAGTCGGTCTGCTGGGTTTCCCAGGTAATCAGGCCGTTCTTGACATACACCTTCCAGCTGCAGGAGCCGGTGCAGTTGACGCCGTGCGTCGAACGCACGATTTTGTCGTGCTGCCAGCGCTGGCGATAGGCGTTTTCCCAGGTGCGGTCCTCGTGGACGACGGCGCCGTGGCCGTCCGAGAACGTCTCCTTGGGTTTATTGAAGAACTTCAGCCTATCCAGAAAATGACTCATGCTGCCTCCACGCGTGCTTGGAAATGGAAACGTCGGAACCACAACGTCGATGGTTCCAGTCTACGCAGAGAGGTACGGCCTGAGTATTGGCAAGAAGTCGAATTACTCCTTCGATAAGGACTAGTCTGCCTAGCCCTTTTGGACTAGCCGGGCACGCATGGCGGGCGTCATCAGGAAGCGTTTGTCGGCCGTAATCAGTAGCACTTCCTTCATGTCCATCCGGGCCGCCATCGCCTCCCATCCTTCCGGTCCAGTGATGAACAGCGGCTTGGAATTGCCGTCCGAGCGCAGGCCGGCGTCGGTGCCGCCAGACGTAATGATCGTCACCGACGCCACCAGGTCGACCGTATCGCCGCTGCGCGGGTCGATGATGTGCGGATGGCGCTTGCCGTCCTTGACGAAGTAGCGCTGGTAGTCGCCGCTGGTTCCCATGGCCTCGTTGTCGTGCAGCGCGATGCTGGCCAGCGTGCCGTCGCCGCGCGGGTCCTGGATCCCGACCATCCACGCGCGCTCGCCCGGCTGTCCGATCGCCAGCACGTTGCCGCCCACGTTGACCAGTGCGGCCTTGACCTTGGCTGCACGCAGGATCAGCGCGGCGCGGTCGAGCGCGTAGCCTTTGGCATAGCCGCCCAAGTCGATCATGACAGCCTTGTTGATGCTGGTGATGGTGTTCCCGTTGTAGCGCAGGTCGGACAGGCGCGGGTTGGCGGCTACCCAGTGGGCGATCTCGGCCGGTGGCGGATCCTGGCTCTCAAAGGTGCTGCTCTGGAAGCCCCATAGCCGGATCAGGTGGCCGATGGCTGGGTTGAACAGGTTGTTGGAGCGGTTTGCCAGCACGGTTGCCGATTGCAGCAAGCCGACCATTTCGGCGTCGGCGACAAAGGGTTCGCCGCGCGCGATGGCGTCGTTGAGCGCGGTGAGCATGCTCGGTTGCCAGGCGTGGAATTTGTGGTGCAGGCGATCGAATTCGTTAAGGACGGTGGCGCTCACCTGCGCGGCGCGCTCGGGCGAGCCGCCGTAGATGCTGACGTCGACCACGGTGCCGAACACGCGACCGCTGGTGTGGTGGATGGTTTCGGGGCGCTGGCAGGCGGCCAATTGCAGCAGCAACAGCAGCGCGATGATTTTGAAAAATCGCATGGCGGACGAAAGTTGAACCGTCGTCCTTGCGAAGGCGAGGACGACGTGGGGGTTGTTGTTCGGGCACCGCAATTTTTGCAGAGCCCTATTTCATTACAGCGCTTTGCTGACCATGAAATCAACAGCCGCCTTCAGCTCTGCATCCTTCAACGCCGGATTGCCGCCGTGCGCAGGCATCAGCTTCAGGCCGTCCATGGCGCTGGTGTACAGCGCTGGCGCACCTTTGGCAATGCGCGGGCCCCACGACGCTTTGTCGCCCAGTTTCGGCGCGCCCATCACGGCCGCTGCGTGGCACGCCGAACAGGTGGCGGTATAGACCTTCTCGCCGGCCGCGAGTACTTCCGGACTGGCCGCGACCATCGCCGGCGCGGCAACGGCCGGCGGCGTGACAACGGCCGGCGCCACTACAACCGGCGTTTCCGCCGGAGCGACCGGAACTTCGGCCTTTTTACTGCACGCCGCCAGGGCAACAACCATCAACAGGGATAACAAGGTATTGGTTTTCATGAGGTACTTTCAAAGTGTAAAAAAGAGAATCAGTGGTGCGCATCATCCATCGCGCCGCGTGTATCCAGCATCGCTGCCGTAATCTGGTTGAAGGGCAGCACCTTGCCACCCTCCTTTTGCACGAAGGCGGCCGCATCCTGCGCGTTCGAAAACGCGCCGAAGGTCGGCCCCATCGAGCCCTGCTTTTTACTGCCGACGACATACAGAGCGTCCTTGGCCACGATCCAGTGGCCAACCGGATTGGCCCAGTCGGCCTTGCCCATGTCCTGCACGAACACGTCGGCCACGCGCCGCTTGTTCTCCGGCGCCAGCATCACCGCGAACAGTTCCATCAAGTCGCAGTAGTAATCGGGCTTGCCTTCGGCGTACTGGATCTGCGCCTTCGAACCGGGAAAATCCTTGAGCACCATGCCGTCCAGTGCGCACGCCGTATCCTTGGTCGGCTCCTGGGCAGTGGCGGTCAATGCGCTTTGGCCGCACGCGCCCAGCACGGTCATCACGGTCAGCGCCAAGGCGGCCCGCTTCAGTTTCGCTTGCATGTGAACCTCCAGTTGGCAAGAAAGAATGGCACCACGATCCAGCCAAGCATGATCGCCAGCAGCGCCCACGGATTGGTCAGGCGGTCCGGCATGACAGTGGCCAGACCGTACATGCTCTGCACCTGCTCCGAGCTGAAGATGTTCAGCAGGCGGAACACGTCGGCCGGATTGAGCATCAGCAGCGCGGCGAACCAGCCGCTGCCCAGGCTGCCCTGGCTGAGCACCAGGGCGCCCATCAGCAGCAGGTCGAAAATCAGTACGAAGAAGAACCACAGCGCGATCGCCGCGCCGCTGGCGCGCACGCGGTCGAGCGCGACCACCGACACCAGCATCGAGATGCTCAGGAAGGCCAGTCCCATCAGGATAGCGCTGCCGACAAACCCGGCGTAGTGGAAGCCGTCGTTGACGCTCAGTTCCGACGCCAGCGGCAGCAGCCCGGCGCCGAAGCCGATCACGGTGGAACTGGCCAGCGCGGCGGCCAGGCCCAGGTATTTCCCCAGCAGGATCTCGAAGCGGGTGATCGGCATCGACAGCATCAGTTCGAGCGAGCCGCGCTCCTTCTCGCCGACGACCGCGTCGTAGCCGAGGATCAGCGCGATCAGCGGCACCAGGTAGATCACCAGGCTGACCAGGCTGGAGACAGTCACGTCGACGCTGCGAAAGCCGACTTCGCCCTGCTGCGACGCGCCGAAATAAGCGATCGCCAGCGCAAACAGCGCGAAGATGATTGCCACCGCCAGCACCCAGCGGTTGCGGATGCGGTCGCGGAACTCCTTGGCCGCGATGACGCGCACCTGGCTCCAGTCAATGCGCGCGTTCATGCATGCCTCCGTATCCGAGAAACAGGTCTTCCAGCGACGGCTCGCGGATCGTCACGTCCAGCATCATCGGCGCCAGCGCGGCCATCACCTGCGCCTTCTGGCCGGCCTGGCACGCGATGCTGGCCAGGTCGCCGTCAACCCGCACTTGCAGCCCCGCGATGTGCGACAGCGCATTGCCAGCGCCATGGCCGGGCTTGAGGCGCAGCTCGATCAGCGACGGCAGCACATGCAGCGCGCGCAGCTCGGCCAGCGTGCCAAGCGCGGCCACCCGGCCCGCGTGCAGGATCACCAGGCGGTCGACCCGGTCCTGGATTTCGGCCAGGATGTGCGAAGTGATCACGATGGTGGCGCCGCGCGCCTGGGCCGCTTTCAGCACGACATAGAAATCGGCGATCCCCTCCGGGTCCAGCCCGTTGGTCGGTTCATCGAGGAAAATCAGGTCCGGGTCGCCCAGCAGCACCTGCGCGAAGCCGAGCCGCTGGCGCATGCCCTTCGAATACGTGTGCAGGCGGCGCTCGCCGGCGTCCTGCAGGCCGACCAGGGCCAGCACGTCGGCGCAGGCCGTGCGCGGCACTTTCTTCAGGTCGGCGAACAAGCGCAGCACTTCCAGGCCGGACAGGTTGTCGTAGCTGACGAAGGTCTCGGGCAGGTAGCCGATGCGGCGCCGCACCTGGCGGAACGCCGCGCTGGCCGTATCGACGCCGCCGACCCGCACCGAGCCGGCAGAGGCCGGCAACAGGCCGAGCATCAGCTTGAACAGCGTGCTCTTGCCGGCGCCGTTGTGGCCGGTCAGGCCGAACAGTTCGCCCTGCCGGATGTGCAGCGTCACGTCGCGGATGGCCTCGATCTGGCCGAACGACTTGCTCACGCCCGCCAGTTCAATTGGCATGTTTGTCATTCCAGCGGCTCCATAGTGGATTGTTGGGGCGCATGCGCGGATGCTGGTCGACCACACTGGGCGCATGCAGCACGGGAAACTGGCGCGCCACGAAGCGCAGCGTCTTCACGGACGGGCTCGACAGCAGCAGCTTGACCAGCGGGTATTGCCAGTTGAGGCGGTCGACCAGGTCGCTCGCTTCGTAGGCCACGTCGCCGGCGCCGTCGCCGTCCTGGTCCCAGCCGCTGTAGTTGCTCCAGTAGTTGCCGCGCGTGCGGCCCCACTGGACATCGCGCGAGGCGACGAACTTGACCGCCTCCTCGTTGCCGATGAAGTCATTGCCATCGACCTTGTTGTTCGACGAGCCGGCCGTCAGGTGCACGCCGACCCGGTTGTTGATGACGGTGTTGTTGCGCAGGACGTTGTATTCGGCGTCGTAGACAAAGAAGCCGCGCCCGTTGCCGGCCACGATATTGTTTTCGATGACGGAGTCCTGGATCGTGCGCAGCATGATGCCGTGGTCCGCGTTGCCCCAGGCGATGTTGTTACGCACCAGCAGGTCGCGCACTTCCATCAGCGCCAGGCCGCCCCGGTTCAGGTAGGACTCGTTGTTTTCCCACGTGCTGTGGTTGGTGTTCATATAGTGCGTGCCGTAGCGCAGGTGGTGGATTTTGTTGCCGCGAAACAGGGCACGGGTCGATACGTCGACGTAAATGCCGTCGCGCGCGTAGCTGATGTTGTTGCCGATCACCTCGGCGTCAGCGGTGTCGAACACCTGGATGCCGTTGCCGCGCGCCGGCGACTGCAGGTCGCGCTTGCCGGTGATGATGTTGTCGATCACCTTCGACTGATTCGATTTTTGCAGCCACACGCCGAACAGCGTGTAGGTCAGCACGCACTGGCGCAGCGTGAAGCGGTCCGATCCCGGCACCACGTACACGCCCGCGTTCTGCGCGCCCAGGTCGACGCCGCTGTCGCGGATGATCAGGCCCTCGACGGTGACATCACTGGCCGTGACCCGGATCACGTCGCCGCTGTTCTGGCCACTGATGGTGGGCCGGTCCAGCCCGCGCAGCGTCAGTGGCTTGTCGATCAGCAGGTGTTCATTGTAGAAGCCGCGCCCGACCAGCACGGTGTCGCCCGGCGCCGCCGCGCGGATCGCCGCGCCGATCGACTGGCCCGCCGCCACGCGCAGTTCCGCGCAGTGCGCGCCGCCTGCCAGCAGCATCAATATCAGGCAGACCGCACTGCGCATCACGATTCCTTGCGCGCCGCCAGCGCGTCCTTGACCGAGTCGAGCGAGATGAAATAGCCGCCGGCGTTGATGGGCGTTAGCGCCAGGCCCTGCTTTTCGCGGCTCTTGCGCTCCTTGACCAGCGGCGGACAGGCATGATCGTCGTAATACAGGATCATGCAGTCGAGGCACAACATGCATTCCATCTGGTCGATCTTGCCTTCGCTGTCGATCGCGTGCGAGCCGCAGCCAGCCGCGCAAGCATGGCAGGTCGTGCATTCGGCCTTGCGCTTGAGTCCGAACAGGCGGAACTTGCCGGGCAAGGCCAGCCCCGCGCCCAGCGGGCAAATGTATTTGCAATACGGGCGCTCGCTGAAGAACGACCAGCCCAGGATGGCGCCGATGAAAATCCAGAACGGCCAGCTGCGGTTCCATACGCCGACGATGAAGGTGGTCTTGAATGGCTCGACCTCGGCCAGGTGCTCGGCCGCTTCCATCGAAAAGAACGACACGCCCAGCAGCACGGCAAACACGCCGTACTTAATGTAACGCAGCTTGTCGTGCAGCGGCTTGGGCAGCAGCTTCTGGAAGCGTTCCAGCCCGACTGCCTTGCCGATCGACAGGGCCAGTTGCTGGAGCGAGCCGAACGGACAGAGCCAGCCGCAGAACACGCCCCTGCCCCACACCAGCACGCTGATGATGATGAACCACCAGAACAGGAAAATGAACGGATCCGACAGGAACAGCTCCCATTTCCACTGATGCAGCAGCGAATGGAACCAGGTCAGCACCTGGGTGATGCTGGGCTGCGCCTTCAGGTAAAAGCCCAGGAACACCACGCTGACCAGCCACAGCACGTGGCGCGGGCGCTTGATCCACGGCTTGTGCTTGCGCGACGAGATGCGCACCAGTGTGTCGCGCTGCGAATACATGGCCGCGGTAAAGGCGAGCACCAACAGGAACAGGCCGATCTCGAGCTTCTTGCCCTTCCAGATGGTTTGCCAGGCCGCTTCCACGCGCGCAATCTGCGGCCGTCCGCCGATCAGGTAGCGCGACGGCAGCCAGTATTCCTGGTCGAAGTGGACGAAAGCCTTGGCGCCGGTCTGCGGATCGACCTTGTTGGCCAGCAGGGCCAGCTGCCACGGCCAGGCCGGATTGAAATCCTTCGAGCGCACGATGAACACGGCCGACTCGGTAAACGCCGGCGCCCCTTCGGCCTGCACGCCGTACAGGTTCTGGTAATCGGTGTCGCGGAAGGTGAAGGTTTTCGGGTCCTGGCGCACCTGGATGCGGTCGTAAATGCCGCCGCGCACGAAGCCCGAACCCTTGAACGAGGCCTGGCCGTTGGCGATGATGAAGATGGCCTGCTCGTCGGGCTTGAGTTCGCTCATCAGGCGCTGGTAGACCGGCTCGCCCAGCACGCTGATGCCCACCGACGGCACGTTCAGGTGGCCGAAATACATGTCCATGTACGGGCCGTCGCCGGTCGCGCCGACGGCGGCCGGCGCCACCTGCATGTGCGCGACGCTGCCCTCGGCCAGCATCTGGGCCCAGCTCAGGCGCTCATTGAGGGCGGTGTAGCGTGCCGGCGGGCGCACTTCGCGCTTGAAGATGCCGACCTGGCGTCCGATTTCGTAGGCGCTGCGCGAAATGACCTGGTTCTCGGCGATCACGGTGACGGTGGCGCCGCTGATCGCATCCAGCCCGACCGCGCCGCTGGCGCTGTCGCCATGGCCGATCTGCAGCTTGGCGTCGCCGCGCTTGCCGGTGTATTGGGAGATGAACTTGAGCAGCGTCGATTCGGGAATGCCGGCCAGCAGGATCGGCTCGGAGTGCTTGAGCACGCGCACGCCGGTGATCACGCCGCCCGTGTCCATGCCGATCAGGGTCACGATCGGCTTGCCCGAATAGGCGGGGATGTCGACCACGTCGGTCGACAGGAACACATAGCCGACCACGTGCTCGACCTTGTCGGGCCCGCTGCCGAAGGCTTCGACATAGCTGGGCCGGCCCTTCCTCAGCGAAAAACGCTGCGCCTGCGGCATCACGTCGCGGCACGGCGCCTGCCCGCACAGGTCGGGCCCGTGCAGCAGTTCCTGCGACAGTTCGGCGTCATACACCGTCGCATGCGCCGGCCCGGCGCCCAGCAGGGACATCAGGGCCAGCAGCGACAGGAAACGGGTCAGCGCGCGCATGGGAATACTCACGCCTCCACAAGCAAGCGGCTGCGCATTTCCAGGTGCAGCGCGTGGCAGAAGTGGGTGCAATAGATCCAGTAGGCGCCCGCGTGCTCGGTCTTGAACGTGACCGACCGGGTTTCCTGCGGATTGACGATGAAGTTGATATTGTGAAAAGGGATGGCGCAACCGTGCGTCAAGTCTTCCACCTTGTCGTGGTTGGTCAGCGTCAGCGTCACTTCATCGCCGACCTTGACCTTGATGACTGGCATGCTGAACGCCGGCGCCTGCGACATCAGGCGCACGCTGACCTTGTTGCCCTTGCGTTCGATGCCCGCATTCTCGGCCGTGACGGCGTTCGGAAAATCCGTCATGGTTGCGACCTGGCGTGTTTTCACGCGGTCGCGCCGGACGATGCAGCCGTCGTGCGGCTCGGGATAGGCGGTGTGGTCGGCCAGCAGCACCATCTTGTCGCCGCTGATGTCGAGGATCTGTTCCGTTTCAGGGTGCAAGGGGCCGACCGGCAGGAAACGGTCCTTCGAAAACTTGTTGCCCGAGTTGAAGTACTTGCCGTCGGCTTCCTTGGTCTCGCCCATCGACGAGTAGCCATGGCCGGGCTGGTAATGCACGTCGTGCCGGTCCAGGATCGGCTTGACCGTCTTGTCGCCCTTGAACTGGGCGATGGCCAGGTCGACGCTCCATTTGACGACCTGGCTGTCCAGGAACAGCGAGGTGTAGGCATTGCCCCTGCCGTCGAAGGCGGTGTGCAGCGGACCGAGGCCGATTTCCGGCTCGGCCACGACGCTGTCGCGCTGCGTCTTCAGGTCGCCGGCGAACCACTGCATCACCTTGGCCAGCTCGATCACGGTGGCGGTCGGCGACAGCTTGCCGGCGCAGACGAAATACTTGCCGTCCGGGCTGGCGTTGACGCCGTGCGGGTTCTTGCCGACTGGGACATAACATGTCAATGCGGTCTTCGGGTCGCCGTTGGCGGCCACGCGGCCGTCGACCACCGGCACCTTGGAGCTGCCGATCGTGGTGGTCTTGCCGGCTTTGATGGCCGCTTCGATGCGTTCGATGTGGAAAAACACGCAGGCGTCGCGTTCGGCCGCCATCATGCCGGCCAGGTCGGCGGCGTTTTCGGTGTTGTACTGGGTCGCGGCGGCCAGCTTGCCATCGTAGGAAGTGGCCATCAGCTCCATGTTGCCGTCGATCCGGCATTGCCAGCGTACTTCCATCGTGGCCGCATCGACGCAGCTGAACAGGCAGCCCCATTTGGACGGGTCGTCCAGGTCGCGCCCGTCGTTCGGCAACGGAATGTGGAATTCGGCGCCGCAAAAGACGCGCGTCGTGTAGTTGATGGCGGCGTCGACCGGGTCGCGCTTGTCCGGGAAAATGCCGTGGAAGCCCATCACGTTGGGCAGCGGCGTGATCTTGTCGCATTCCATCGTATCCATGCGGATGCGCGCCAGGCGCGAGTGAATCTTGTCGTTGACGAACAGCCAGCGGCTGTCGTAAGTGCCGTCCTTGTAGCTGCCGTGCACGTGGTGGGTGTCGCCGGTCGTGTATTGCAGGCTGCCATCGGGCTTGGTGCCCATGACCGCTTTCGATTCATTGGTCGTGCCCCAGCCGACCATGCAGTCGGTATTGAACACCGGGATGCGCTTCAGGGTACGGCCGGAAGGCAAGCCCAGCACGCGCACTTCGCCCGCATGGCCGGCGCTGATGAAGGCGTAATAGGTGTCGAGCTGGCCGGGAGCGATGTGGGTAGGATCGGCGGCGGCGGCGGCCGGCTTGGCGGCCTTGCTGTCTTCCTTGCAGCCCGACAGCCCGATCACCGCGCCGGCGGTCGCCATGCCGGCCAGTGCACTCTTGCCCAGGAAATCGCGGCGGCTAGGGACGGTGATGGCGTCGGTCGGTGCTGGCTTGGTTCGTTTCATTGATGCTCTCCGGTGGGCGGCACGGGAAACAGTTTCCCCGAAGCTAACGGTTGTACAGGAAACACGCCGCGCGCTCTGTGCGGTAACCGACATAGCGTTTGTACCTTTAGCGCGCCGCCCTCCCCCGTTTTAGGCCTCCACCAGCAAGCGGCTGCGCATTTCCAGGTGCAGCGCGTGGCAGAAGTGGGTGCAATAGATCCAGTAGGCACCCGGGTGATCGGCCTTGAAGGTGACCGATTTGGTTTCCTGCGGATTGACGATGAAGTTGATGTTGTAGGTCGGAATGGCGCAGCCGTGCGTCAAATCTTCCACCTTGTCATGGTTGGTCAGCGTCAGCGTGACTTCGTCGCCCACCTTGATCTTGATGATCGGCATGCTGAAGGCCGGCGCCTGCGACATCAGGCGCACATGCACCTTGTTGCCCTTGCGTTCGATGCCCGCGTTGTCGGCCGTGACCGCGTTGGGGAAATCGGTCATCGTGTAGATCTGGCGCGTCTTGACGCGGTCGCGGCGCACGATGATGCCGTCGTGCGGTTCCGGATAGGCGGTGTGGTCCGACACCAGCTTCATCTTGGCGCCGGTCAGGTCGATCAGCTGCTCGGTCTCGCAGTGCAGCGGACCGACCGGCAGGAAGCGGTCCTTCGAGAACTTGTTGCCCGAATTGAAGTATTTGCCGTCGGCTTCCTTGGTCTCGCCCATCGACGAGTAGCCGTGGCCGGGCTGGTAATGGACGTCGATCTTGTCGATGATGGGCTTGACCGTCTTGTCGCCCTTGAACTGGGCGATCGCCAGGTCGATATTCCATTTGACGACCTGGCTGTCGAGGAACAGCGACGTGTAGGCGTTGCCCTTGCCGTCGAAAGCGGTGTGCAGCGGGCCGAGGCCGATTTCCGGCTCGGCCACGACGCTGTCGCGCTCGAGCTTCAGGGCGCCGTCGAACCACTGCAGCACCTTGGACAGGTCGATCACGGTGGCGGTCGGCGAGAGCTTGCCGGCGCACACGAAGTACTTGCCGTCCGGGGTGGCGTTGACGCCGTGCGGATTCTTGCCGACCGGAACGTAGCAGGTGATCGACGTCTTCGGGTCGGGATTGGCAGCCTTGCGGCCGTCGACCACCGGCACCTTGGAGCCGCCGATGGTGGTGAACTTGCCGGCCTTGACCAGCGCCTCGACGCGCGCCACGTGGAAGAACACGCAAGCGTCGCGTTCGGCGGCCATCATGCCGGCCTGGTCGGCGGCGTTTTCCGTGTTGTACTGGTTCGACGCGGCCAGCTTGCCGTCGTACGAGGTGGCGACCAGGTCCATGTTGCCGTCGACGCGGCACTGCCACATCACTTCCATGGTGTCGGCGCTGACGCAGGAAAACAGCGCGCCCCATTTGCTCGGGTCATCCAGGTCGCGTCCGTCGTTGGGCAGCGGGATATGGAATTCGGCGCCGCAAAAGACGCGCGTGGTGCGGTTGATGGCGGCGTCGACAGGATCGCGCTTGTCGGGGAAAATGCCGTGGAAGCCCATCACGTTGGGCAGTTGCAGGATGGTGTCGCATTCCATCGTATCCATGCGGATGCGCGCCAGGCGCGAATGAATCTTGTCGTTGACGAACAGCCAGCGGCTGTCGTACGTGCCGTCGGTATAGCTGCCATGCACGTGGTGGGTGTCGCCGGTAGTGTAGCGCAGGCTGCCATCGGCCTTGGTGCCCATGATCGCCTTCGACTCGTTGGTGATGCCCCAGCCGACCATCGGATCGATATTGAAGACCGGGATGCGGCGCAGCGTGCGGCCCGAAGGAATGCCCATGATGCGCGCTTCGCCCGAGTGGCCGCCGCTGGAAAAATGGTAGTACTCGTCCAGCTGTCCGGGCGCGACTTCATGGCCGGCGGCGGCCGGTGCGGCCTTGGTGGCCACCTTGGTGGCCTCTTCCTTGCAACCGGCCAGGCCGAGCACGGCGCCCGCGCCAGCCAGGCCCACGATGGCGCTCTTGCCGAGGAAATTGCGGCGGCCGCCCGGCACGGTCACGTTGTTGTCGTTCGAGTCCTTCTTGCTGTCCATGCGTAAGCTCCTCAGTGTAGATGGTGGTGGTACCTTGACATCGGAGAGTGTATGCAGCGGACATGGCGTTGACTATTCGCATGATGGCTGTCCAGCATGGCGGCATGGCCTAGTCGCGCTACGCCTTTGTACGTATGGAGGCCGCCGGATGGATGCGCTATACATGTGCAATCTTCGCAATCGAAAGGCGCACCATGACCATCACCAGCTATGCCGATCTGCTCGCCGCAGCCCGTTCCCAGGCCCAGCCGCAGCGGCTGTTATTCGCGTTTGCCCGCGCCGAACTGCCGGACGACGCGCCGGAACCGCAGCGCGCGCACTACGCCGAGCGGCGCGGCGGCGCGCTGCTGCCGGTCATGTGCGTCGACAAGACGCTGGCCGAACTGGGCAGCTTCGAGGACCTGGTGGCAGAATCGCGCCACACCGGCGCCGATTGGGATATCGTCTTCGTGACGACCTTGTCCGGGCGCGACGGCAAGGCGCCGGCAACGGCCGAGGCCGAAGCGCCGCTCAACATGATGGTCACCTACATCCATACCGGACAGGTCGAGCGCTTCCTCGCCTTTAACAAAGACGGCGAACTACTCGCCATTAACAGCTGATACAATTGGCAACTTTTCACTTTCCTCGCCCCGCATGACGCTCAGAACCACGCCGCTGGCATCGCTGGCCATTACCCTGCTCCTGTCGTTCGCGACGTGCTATGCCCAAGCTGCCGTACCCGACGACATCCGCGCCCTGGCAGCGAGCGCGAAACAGGCGCCGCCGCCTGGACAGCGCCCGTACGACGAACGTGACTGGCTCGACCGTTTCTATGCCAAGCGTGCCTATGCGCCGGCGTGGCTGGACAAAGGCAATGCCAAGGCCACGGCCGCGATCGCCCTGCTGCACGGCGCTGCTGCGCAAGGGTTGTCGCCGTCCGAATACCTGGCCGACGAGCTCGACAAGCAGCTGCACGCCGCCGCGCACAACGATGCCGAGCTGGACGTGGCGCTGACGCGCGCCATGCTGCATTACCTGGCCGACTTGCGGGTCGGCCGCGTGCGCTCCGAATACCACAGCGCGCCGCCCGATCCGCGCCTGAAAGCGTTCGACCCGGTCGAACAGCTGCGCACCGGCCTCGATGAAAATCGCCTGGCCGCCGTGGCCGCCAGCGCCGAGCCGAACATCACCATCTACAAGCGGGTCAAGGCCGCGCTGGCGCACTACCGCGAACTGGCGCTGGTGCCGGCGGTGACATTGCCGGCCATGGCCAAAGGTAAAAAAATCGAAGTCGACGCGGCCTATCCGCAGGCCGGCACGCTGCGCACGCTGCTGCAAACGCTGGGCGACGCGCCCGGTGCGGCGCCCGCGCAGGACGACCACTACACGACCGAACTGGCCGAAGCGGTCAAGCGCTTCCAGGCGCGCCACGGCTTGCTCGACGATGGCGTGCTGGGGCGCGACACCATCACCGCGCTGAACACGCCGCTGAGCCAACGCGTGCGCCAGCTGGAACTGACGCTGGAGCGGATGCGCTGGCTGCCCGAGTTTACGCCCGGCCCGGTGATTGCAGTCAACCTGCCGGCGTTCCGGCTATGGGCCTTCGACACCAGTTCCAGCAAGGCCGAGCCGCCGCTGGAAATGAAAGTCATCGTCGGCACCGCGGTCAAGACCGAGACGCCGCTGTTCATCGGCACCATGCGCTACCTGGAATTCAATCCCTACTGGAACGTGCCGCGCAGCATAGAAAAGGCGGAGATGATCCCGAAGCTGCAAAAGAATCCTGCGTACCTGACCGAAAACGATATGGAAATGGTGCCGGTCAAGGGCGGCGGTGAACCGATCCAGAATGTCGATGCCGCGGCGCTCGACGGCCTGCGTGCTGGCAACTACCGGGTGCGCCAGCGTCCGGGGCCGAAGAACGCGCTCGGCGCGGTCAAGTTCGCCATGCCGAATCCCGACAACATCTATTTGCATTCGACGTCGGCGCGCGAACTGTTCAAGCGCACCCGGCGCGACCTGAGCCACGGCTGCATCCGCGTCGAAAAGCCGCAGGAGCTGGCGCAGTTTGTGTTGGCCGGCAAGCCGGACTGGGATGCCGAAAAAATCGCCGCGGCGATGGAACCGGGCGAGTCGAAGACCGTGACATTGAAGACGCCGATTCCGGTGGTGCTGTTCTACACGACCGCGATTGCCGACGCGGAAGGCCATGCCATTTTTTCGCCGGACGTGTACTTGCGCGATCCGATGCTGGAAAAACTGCTGTCCGCACACAGCCACGCGGCGGCGCACTGATGCCGAGCGCGACGCTGGCGGCTTTCGACTGGCATGGCGGCGTGATCACCAGGGACACGGTGATTGACGCTGCCTACAAGAACACGCAGAACGTGCGGCGCTTCATGCGCACGCACTGCGGCGCCAGGTTCTCATTCGACCGCGACTTGATGGCCTGGATAATCGATGGTCGTCCGAAGAACATGGGCGACGTGATCGATGAATGGCTGAAACGCCTGGCCTAGCCTCCCCAAGAAATGGCCGGACCATGGAGAATTTTGGTGAGAGGGGACAACCGTGCAATCCTGGTATTTGTTGAGCCTGTTGCGCAGTGTTCAAATTCTCCCAGTGACCAATGGCTTCGTTCAAATCAGGAAGATCGTTGGATTGTCATTGAGCGCGCCCCTGGCGCACGACTTCGATCGGCAGGGTGCGACCCGGTGCTTTAAGAGAAACTCATGAGACGGCAACGCGATTGCCCAACCTTGCATACCAGCCGACGCCTTCGGCGCGACTGAATTCGTTAGACCTCCTCGATCACTATGATTGGTCGAAGGTAAGGCTTGGTTCAGCACATGGGCTGAATTGGCTGAGGGTGCTACGTGCGGGCCGGTATGCCCGCACGCGGCGCATAGAACAGATGCGAACGAACGTCGTTGAATGGCGCACCGGTTGTCAAGCGCGCGACCAGGTCCGGGTTGGCCAGCGCCATGACGCCCAGGGATTCCATGTCGGCGAGACCTGCAGCCACGTCCGAACCCACCTGTTTGCGCTTGCGGCCCGGGCGATTGACCATCAGTACCCCGCTGAAGCGCTCGCGGATGTCTGCTACAAGATCTTCGTTGCCTGCATGGAGGAGGTGCAGGTAAGCCAGGCCCATTTTGTCGAACTCTGCCGCAAGGTAGCGGTAAAGATCGTCGTTGCTCTGCCCTTCCTTGATACCGCCGCTGGGAAATCCCGGCGATAAGCGGATGGCTGTCCTCTCTGGGCCGATGGCCTCGGCGATTGCCCGAACGACTTCGATGGCAAAGCGCGCACGGTTTTCCAACGAACCACCATCCCCCTCGCTGCGTTGATTGGCGTCAGTCGCAAGGAACTGGTGTACCAGGTAGCCGTTTGCCCCATGGACCTCCACGCCATCTGCACCCGCTTCAACGGCGCGCGCTGCACCGCGGGCAAAATCTGCTCCATTCGCGTTTGCTCGAACGCGCCACCCATCTGAGCGAGGAACTGGGCGGCGGCTCCTTGACCGTGCTGAGCGACGCGGACCACGATGCCGTCATCGGGATCGCGCGCGCGGCGCTGGCTGCCCTGGCCGCGCCGCCGGGCAGCGACAGCGCCGGCGCAAGTGTCCCGCCATGAGCGAGAGCACCGCCAGCCTGCAGCGCACGCTCGGCACGGCGGGCGAGCTGCATACGGTCGTGCGCACCATGAAGGCGATGGCGGCGGCCAGTATCGGCCAATACCGCCAAGCCGTCGCCGCGCTCGACATCGATTACCACACGGTGCAACTGGGACTGGCCCTGTGCCTGCGCCAGGATCAGGTGGCGCTCGCCGCCCCTCGCGCGCCGCCGCTGCCAGCGTCAATCGACGCCATCGTGTTCGGCTCCGACCAGGGCATGGTCGGCCAGTTCAACGACAGCATGTACCAGTACGTAATGGCGACACTGGCGCCGATGGCGGCGAAAAAACCGTGTGGCCCGTGGGCGAACGCATCGCAACCCTGTTTGCGGACAGCGGTTTGGCCCGCGCCCGTCAATTTACGCTGCCCGTGTCGGCGCTTGCTATCGCCCCATGGGTCGGAACGATCCTGCTCGCCCTCGACGGCAAGCCGGGCGCGGGACACCCGTCGCAGGTCTACGTGTTCCACCATCGCCCTGTCGAAGGCGGCAGTTTCGCGCCAGCCAGCGAGCGCCTGCTGCCGCTCGATGCCGCGTGGATGGCCGAACTGGCAGCGCTGCCATGGCCTGGCCGCCCGTTGCCGCAGCTGGTGGGCGACGTTGCGAGCACGCTGGCAGCCTTCATCGACGAATACCTGTTCGTATCGCTGTTTCGCGCCTGCGCTGAATCGCAAGCGAGCGAGAACGCCAGCCGCCTGGTCGCCATGCAGCGCGCCGAAACCAGCATCGACCAGTTGCATGACGAACTACAGCGCCGCTTTCACCGCCTGCGCCAGAGCGGCATCGATGAAGAATTGTTCGACCTCGTGGCCGGCTTCGAAGCGATGCCGCCGCGCTGACGCTAGCGTCTCACGTTGACCACGCCGCACCTCACCATTAACCGGTCGTTCGAAATGCCGATTAGGGTGCCCGTTTCAAGGCATCAGGCGTCAGATCGACTGCCATGCCCTGCTTCTCCCAACTGACGCGCTCAATCCATTGCAGCGCGAGCAGCACGTCGTGTACCCGTTCGCGCCGCTGCCGTACTTCACTGGCCAGCGCTGCAATTTGCGGCTTGTCGACCAGCGCGAGCACCGCATCGGCATCCATGAATTCCACGCTGACCATGCCATGGGCAAGCTGGCGCGTATATCGTCGTCATCTCATATCTCCGGTCGATATGCGTTTCACTATGCCCCGGAGCAGACCGCTCGCCGTTTCAGGGCCCGCAGGCTTCGCCGTCCAACGGCGCGGCGCCCCACAACCAGTCGCGTATTTCCGGCATGTCCTGGCCGTAAACAGAAATGTAACGACGGTGGGCGACCAGTTTGTCCTTGCACAGCCGCTTCAGCGTCAATCCTGCCTCGCCTGTCTGCGGCAAACGGTCGATCGCATCCATGGCCAGGTGGAAGCGATCGAGCTCATTGAGCACCGTCATGTCGAACGGGGTGGTCACGGTACCCTCCTCCTTGTAGCCGCGCACGTGGATATTGCGGTGGTTGCTTCGGCGGTAGGTCAAGCGGTGAATCAGCCACGGGTAACCGTGGAAAGCGAAGATGACTGGCTTATCGGTGGTAAACAGCTCATCGAAATCGCGATCGCTCAAGCCATGCGCATGCTCGCTCTGCGGCTGCAGGCGCATCAGATCGACCACATTGAGCAAACGGATCTTCAGTGCGGGCAAGTGCGCGCGCAGCAGCGCGATGGCGGCCAGCGCCTCGAGCGTCGGCACGTCGCCGCAGCAAGCCATCACCAGGTCGGGCGCAACGCCCTGGTCATTGCTGGCCCACTGCCAGATGCCAATGCCGTCGGCGCAATGGCGCGCCGCCGCGTCCATGTCGAGCCACTGGGGGGCCGGGTGTTTGCCGGCCACCACGACGTTGACATAGTGACGGCTGCGCAGGCAATGGTCCATGACCGACAGCAGGCAATTGGCATCCGGCGGCAGATAGACGCGCACCACCTCGGCCTTTTTGTTGACCACGTGGTCGATGAACCCCGGGTCCTGGTGCGTAAAGCCGTTGTGATCCTGGCGCCACACGTGCGAGGCCAGCAGGTAATTGAGCGAGGCGATTTTCGGCCGCCACGGCAGGCGCGCCGCGACCTTCAACCATTTGGCGTGCTGGTTGAACATCGCGTCGATGATATGAATGAACGCCTCGTAGCAGTTGAACAGGCCGTGGCGACCGGTCAGCAGGTAGCCTTCAAGCCAGCCTTCGCATTGATGTTCGCTGAGCATTTCCATGACGCGCCCGCGCGGTTCCAGGGCCTCGTCGCCGTCGCGACGTTCGGCGTTCCACTGGCGCGAGGTGACTTCGAACACCGCCTCGAGGCCGTTCGACAGTGTTTCATCAGGACCGAACAGGCGAAAATTGCGCTGCGCTTCATTGAGCGCCGTCACGTCGCGCAAGAAGCGCCCCAGCACGTGGGTGTCGCCGATGCCCGGTACGCCGGGCGCCGGCACCGCCACCGCATAGTGGCGAAAGTCGGGCATGTGCAACGGGCGCAGCAACAGGCCGCCGTTGGCATGCGGGTTGGCGCCCATGCGGCGCGTGCCGACGGGCGCCAGCGCGGCCAGTTCGGGCAGCAACCGTCCCTGCGCATCGAACAACTCGTGCGGCCGGTAGCTATGCAACCAGTCGGCCAACATGTGAAGGTGGGCCGGCGGTGCCGTGGCCGACACCGTGATCGGTACCTGGTGCGCGCGAAAGCTGCCCTCGACCTGGTGCCCATCCACGCTCTTGGGGCCGGTCCATCCCTTGGGTGAATTGAGCACAATCATCGGCCATCGGGGCCGCTCGCCGCTCTCGCCGCTGCGCGCCTGTTGCTGGTACTGGCGTATCTGCGCGATGGCAGTGTCGAGCGCGGCGGCCATGGCCTGGTGCATCAGTGCGGGTTCGTGTCCCTCGACAAACAGAGGCGTCCAGCCATAGCCGCGTAACAATTGTTCGAGCTCGACGCGCGGGATGCGCGCCAGCAGTGCCGGATTGGCGATCTTGTAGCCGTTCAAGTGCAAGATCGGCAGCACGGCGCCGTCGCCGACGGGATCGAGGAACTTGTTCGAATGCCAGGCAGTGGCCAGCGGGCCGGTTTCGGCTTCACCATCGCCGATCACGCAGGCGACGATCAGGTCCGGATTGTCGAACGCGGCGCCGAACGCGTGGCTCAGCGAATAGCCGAGCTCACCACCTTCATGAATCGACCCAGGGCATTCAGGCGACACATGGCTCGGTATCCCGCCCGGGAAGGAGAATTGGCGAAACAGCTTTTGCAGGCCGGCCTCGTCCTCGCTGATGTCGGGGTAGATCTCGCTATAGCTGCCTTCGAGATAGGTATTGCCGACCAGGGCCGGGCCGCCATGGCCGGGTCCGGACACATAAATCATGTTCAGGTCGTATTGCTTGATCACACGGTTCAGGTGTACGTAAATGAAGTTCTGGCCCGGCGTGGTGCGCCAGTGGCCCAGCAGCATGTGCTTGACATCGGCCAGCGCCAGGGGCCGGCGCAGCAGCGCATTTTCGTACAGGTAGATCTGGCCGACAGCGAGATAATTGGCGGCGCGCCAATACGCGTCCATCTTGGCGAGCAGGTCGGGCGCAAGCGCTGGCATGGTCATCGGGTCGTTCTCCTTAAGGGTTCCCTGGCGCCAGCGCGGAACCAATGCGCGCGCATCGCTGTCGGCGGTGCCGCGAAGATCAATCCGACGTGCGCCATTTGGTGGATCAACCGGGTGCGCGGCAACGGACACGGGCCAATTGCCTCACCATCGCCTGTGGCGACGCAGCAGTCTGTGCGCGGACGTACGCAGATCCTGCCGCCAACGCATCAAGGGCGCGCAGCGGCAAGGCGATCCGTGCTAAGGTCAAATTGCAACGCGCCGATTCATGTCCGCCCGATCGAGCGCACGCGTCCCCTCGGCGATTTCTCGCCACTTCCGGCGGGCTCTCCCACTTTCACGCATGAGGAAATCCATGGCTCTCCCCGACCAGCTCCATATCCTGGCCGTCAATGCCGGCTCTTCGAGCATCAAGTTCGGCCTATTCACGCTCAATACCGATCTCACGCCAGTCTTCGACGGAGAAGTGCACAACATCGGCGGCGTCCACAGCGGCTTCGTTGTTCGCGGGCTTGCCCAAAGTGACGGCTTTGAACGCGTGTTTGCCATCCCCGACCTGGTCACTGCGGTCCGCGTATTGATGGAGTGGCTGCCCGAGCGACTCGCGCCATCCTCGCTTGGCGCCGTCGCCCACCGGGTTGTTCACGGCGGACTCCATAGCGCCCCGAGCCAAGCGATCGACAGTGCGTTACTGCTTGCACTGTACGATTCGGCCACCGCCGACCCGGACCATTTGCCGCAGGAACTCCATCTGATCGAAGAGATGCGCCGGCATTTCCCCCACGTGCCCCAGATTGCCTGCTTCGACAGCGCGTTTCATTCGGCAATGCCACCGGAAGCGAGCATGTTGCCAATTCCCCGTCGTTACTTCGAAGCCGGCATCAAACGATTTGGCTACCACGGCCTTTCATGTGCCTACCTGATGCGGCAACTGGCCACCTTGCAGGGCTCGCAGGCGGCCGCAAAGAAAGTCATTCTCGCGCACTTGGGCGCAGGCGCCAGCATCACCGCTGTGGAGGGCGGACAAGGACGCGATACGACGATGGGCTTTACGCCGGCCGGCGGGATCCCGATGGGGAGCCGCTCCGGCGATCTCGATCCCGGGATTGCATGGTATTGCGCCCGCAAGGAACAGATGACGCCGGCCCACTTCAATCAGATGGTCAACCATGAATCCGGGCTGTTAGGTGTCTCTGGCACCAGCGGCGATCTCAGGCAGCTAATGTCCGAGGCGCACAGCGATACGCGCGCCGCCGAAGCGATAGCCTTGTTTTTCTACCAAACCCGCAAAGCGATTTGCGCGATGGCGGGCGCGATCGAAGGAATCGACACGCTGGTGTTTGCTGGCGGAATTGGGGAGAACTCGGCAGTAGCGCGGGCCCGGATCTGCGCCGGCTTGGCACACATCGGCGTCCTCATCGACGAACCACGCAACCAGGCCAATGCCGCCGTGATCTCTGCCGACATCAGCGCCGTGAAAGTGCTTCTTATCCGTACCGACGAACAGAGGATGATTGCCGAGGAAGCGCGCTTGCTGCTGTCGATTGCCTGACCCGCACGGCCGTGATCCATTACGGCCCGATCAGCACGCGGTGACCAGGCCAGCCATCGCCTCTCTCCATGTGATGGCCTTTGACCGCTTTGCAGCCGCGTCGATGAAGTTCGTCGTCCTGCTGCCGCGCCGCTGCGAGTTCGTGTGATACCGAGCTGACGTTGCATAAGGAAATGGAGGACGCTGGTTCGACCGCGACCTCCGGGTGCAATGGCAAGAGCACGCGCGGCCGCTTCGACAAGCTGTTAGGAAAGCACCTCAGTCCTCGTCGATCGGGGCCGCGCGCGCGACACCAAAGTGCACGACGGCACCGGCGCTCAATTGGGTTCCGGCAGCAGGTGTCTGAAAAAAAACGTGCCCGGGGGAGACCGAAGCGGTCACGGCGTAGTATGGGGCCGCGATCAAGCCAGCCGCCTTGATCGCACTGGCCGCAGCGCTTTCCATCAAGCCAACTACTGACGGCGCAAGGGGCGCAATAGGTGGCTGGCCGGCCGGCACATAAGAGATATATGCGCTCGCCAGACACGACGCTTGCAAGTAACTCATGCCGTTGCAAACATCGAAGATGTAGTTACTATACTGATCCGTTGCGGCGAAGCTTGGGTCGGGGACTAGGTTGTCGTAGGGCCTGACGACATAGCTTCCGTCCAGTGCCCACGTGATACTGCTCCACGATTGATAGTGTCGCGTCTTGTAGCCGCCACCGCGACCCGAGCCGCCGCAAGCCGTCCAGGCGTACAGCTCGCCTGTGATATTGCCGGCCTGGTCGAAACCCGTCACGTATGAACTGACATGGACACCGCCACAGGAGACGCCGAGCAGTGTTGGATACCCGGCGGGGACGGGAAGTGTGCTTGCCCATGTGGCGCCACAAACCAACAGAAGTGGAAGAATGATGAGTTCCCTTTTCATGTCGAGTCTCCAGAGTCCTGAAATTCAATCTCCACAGTTCAGCGGCGAAGTTCCACCAGCGCGGGCGGGTATCTCACTCAGATCTCAAGCTGTGTACTTAGTTCAATGGCAAGCGACCAGCGGTCCCACCGATGAATTCCTGATCACCGATGTCACAGCGCACTCCTTGAATTTTCAGGCGCGGTTGAGTCTTGGCGAACAAGTATCGAGAAAAATGTGGGAGGAACGTTCGGCGCATTGACAGGCAGGCGGAAAGGCGCAGCGCGCGTATGCCATTGAGCGTGGCGTCCCACTGCGCCAGTTCGGCTATCGGGTGAACCGTGTTCAGCCATCGCAGCGAACGAGGCTGCGCCGGCCCAGATACTGATCGATACTTTGGTCATTTGGCCGGGACAAAACGCCGAAAGTTAAAGTTGCGTTTCAGATAACTTGCGCATAGCTCATTCTTGCTACAGTATATTTCACAACATATTGCGCAACATGTTGCGCAATATGTTGTACCATTGAATTTCACCAGGGGGAAACATCAGAATGCGCTATCACCTGTCACTGCTTCAAACGCTGTCGGCGCTGTCGATCATTTGCGCATCGGGCACTTCTACCGCAGGCCCGGCCATGTCGCGAGACGAAAAGGGTGCGATCATCGCGTCCCTCGATAGCACCTTGACTGCGAACTACGCGTTTCCGGACATCGCCCGAAGAATCTCGCCGGTGCTTCAGGAGCATCTGAAAAAGGGAGACTATGACTCGGCAACCACGCAGGAAGAGTTTGCGAGCAAACTGACCGACGATCTCGTCAAAGTCAGCGGCGACCTGCATTTCCTGGTGGGTGCCGACCCAAAATGGATTGCGGAATTCAAGGCGAAGGCCAAACCGGCGCTCAAGGCCAATATGCGAAAGGAAGAATTGAGCAGGCTGGAGGAGACTAATTTTGGTTTCGATGAGGTCGCTCGCCTGAAGGGAAATATCGGTTATATACGATTCAGCTATTTTGCCGATCCGGAACTTGCCTATGATACGGCCGCGTCCGTCATGCGCTTCATCGGCAATACGGACGCCGTTATCATCGATTTACGCTATAACAATGGCGGCTATCTGGAAATGGCGCAATTTCTAGCGAGCTATTTCTTCTCCAGCGAGAAAGACCAGTTGCTCTTCGATTATTACTACAATGAGGATGGCAAGCGGATCGAGCGCGGGCAATGGGTGCTGCCCGGCCTGCCGGGCAAGCGTATGGTGGACAAGCCGGTCTATATCCTGACCGGCTCCACGTCGTTCTCCTCCGCAGAATGGTTTTCCTATGCGATGAAAAAGCTCGGACGAGCGACCCTGATCGGCGAACGGACCGCCGGCGGGGCGCATCCGGTTGCACGTAAGCTGGTCAACGACGACTTTTTCGTACAAGTGCCGATCGGCCAGATCCGGGATCCAGTGGACCATGGTGATTTCGAAGGAACCGGGGTGCAACCCGATATCCCAAGTCCGTCCATTCGGGCTCTGCCGCTGGCGCACAAGCTTGCGCTCGAAAATCTGGCAAAGACCGATGACGCCAGGCGAACCGAATTCGTTTGGCTGCTCCCGAGCTTGACGGCGGCGATCCAGCGCCCACACGTCGATGCCGGCATGTTGCAGAAAGCCGCCGGCAAATACGAAGGTCGCCAGATCGTCCTGGACAATGGCACGCTCTACTATATCTGGCGCGATCGGTTTCGGGTCGCGCTCGAGCCGATCGGTCCCGACTTGTTCGCGGTCGAAGGGGTGTCAGATTTTCGATATCGCCTGAATGCCTCGCGCGGAAAAGTGACGACGCTGGAACGCATGAACAAGGACGGCAGCATCCAGTCGTACAAGCGCCTTGACTGAGCGGAAGCAAAACCCGGCCGCAGTCGATGACGCCGTGTTTCTCGGCCGTGCAGTCGAACGGCTGAGCGTCCTGATCGCCGAGCAATCCCAGGTTGTCTTCGACACGATGGGGGTCGTCATCCCGGTTCGTTCGTGTTCGCTGATGACTGTGCTTGCGACGCTCGGCACGGCCTCGGCCGCGGATCTGGCGCGCGAACTCGGACATTCGCATCAGTTGGTCATGCAAAAGATACCAAAGCTCGTCCGTCTGGGCCTCATACAGCATCGGAACGATGACGATGATGCCCGGCGACGGATATTTACGCCCACTGATGAAGGCTTGTCGCAGCTTGCGAAATTCGAGCAGTGCACGGTACTGATCCGGGCAGCCTATGCCGGGTTGTTTGCCGAGGTGGGGGACATTAGGCAATTCGTGGATCGGGCCGCCGATGCGCTCAACGAAAGGCCGCTGGAGAAGCGCATGAACTAAGAATATCGCGGCTATCGTCTCCACGGCAAAGTGACGGGGCACCGCCGGTGCCGACACAGATGCACGCCATGCTGGCGGCATGCGTCTCTCGAAGAGTCGGGCCCACTAAATTCATCCTGTTTCTGCTACCCGCCGCGGACGCCTGCTCGGCCCCACTTTCCGATGCATCAGCTTACGATCTTCGACCTCAGACGAAAAAAAAGCTCCGGTAAGGGAGCTTTTTTAACAATTCTGACGGAGACGGCGTCCGTGGGACTTACCTATGAAGATTGGAGTCAAAATCATCCCTCCCCCCTTTCTACCCCCACGAATCAGTCGCTAATAAAGCTGCCATCCGGGACCATGTTAAACGGCCTTGCTGGCCGTTTTATATATTGATAAATCAAGCACTTACATAAAAACCTCCAATTTCTGCATCTTGAGCTTGGTCAAAGCCGGCGGATTCATGCTTGATCTCATTGCTTACCGTCGAGCGCTGATTCGTTGGGACCGCAAACGCATGTTCATGTGGCCGTCATCGCTAGCGGGAATGGCTTCGACATCGCTGGTAACGACGTGCTGGACGCACCCGCGGCCATGGGAGCACTGATCGCTGCAAGTGCCAGTGGCGGAGAGTTTTCGGGAGGGAATTCAGGCAGGGCCAAGAAGCCAAGCATGCGGGTTATAACGAATCACTGCGCGGCGGAACCGAACCATCTGTAGTCCTGGAAAATCTTGCGGGGGCCCAACGCGTTCGATCAGCGTAACCAATCGTTCGCATCAAAATAGCGGACGTCACACCGGGCAAATCGATGTGGGATAGTTGTGTCTGAAAATGAGCGTATCGCTATGCCAGCGAGGGATCGGCACGCAAATGGGCCGCCATCAGGTCCACGAAAGTGCGGATTTTTGCCGATGCGTTGCGCCCTTCGCGATGCAGGATATGGATCGGCACGGGCACCGTCTCGAATTCGGCAAGGACAATCTGGAGTGTGCCGGAAAGCAGCAAGGGCGCGACCTGGTACGACATCACACGCGTGAGCCCAATGCCACGCGCTGCGGCTTTGATCGCGGCATCATTACTGGTGACGGTCAGGCGCGGCTTGACCTGGACGGCCAACGGCTTGCCATCGCGCTGGAAGCGCCATTCGCCGCCGACACCCAGGCTGCGGGCTCCGATCAGGGACCTGCCCTGCAGCTCACCCGGCTCGGTCGGGACGCCGTGTTCGCTCAAGTAAGCTGGTGACGCGCACACCACGCGGCGCACCTGGCCCACCCGCAAGGCACGATAACTCGAATCGCCCAGCTCCCCGATACGAATGCCGACATCGACACCCTCTTCCATCATGTTGACGACCCGGTCAAGAAACAGGCCGCTCACCTCCGTCTTGGGAAACTTCTCAAGATAGTCGACAATGCCGGGCACCACGTACATCGAGCCGAACAGCACAGGCGCCGTGACAGTCAGCAAGCCACTGGGGATCGCATTGACGCCGGCGGCGGCCTCGTCGGCCTCGTCGGCCGCGTCGATGATACGCCGCGCATCACTTAGATAGCGCTGGCCAACGTCGGTCACATGCACGTAGCGCGTGGTCCGGGTCAACAGTTTGACGCTGAGGTGTTCCTCCAACGCCGCTACGGCCCGGGTAACTGCCGGCGGCGAGATGCCGAGTTGACGCGCGGCACCGGTAAAGCTTTCCTGCTCTGCGACGGCCACGAACACTGTCATTAAATACAATCGATCCATCGCTCATCCCGGGTGGTATTTCAATAATTCGCGACAGGTAATTACCATCGCCTGATGAGATCGATTTGCGTCCGGCTCCGCGTCTTACGGTTCAAATCGAACGGTATTGGCCGCGTAGTTCAGCGTTACCTTATATTTCTTGAGAAGGCCGATGCCAATTGATACGCCCGCGCCTATCGTATTGGTCGCCGTACCGAATGTCGTATATGCGGCGCGCAGGTCATGCACCGCGAGGATTCCGATCATAAAAGGGGGCGCCTTCCCAATCATGATGTGTTGATCGCCGCCATGTCCCACCGTCGCCGCCGGCTTTGCATCGGCCATGAGGCTCTCAATCCCAAGGTCCTTGGCCGCGCTTGGTGTAATGATCACGCCGTAAGTGCCTCCCGTGTCGATCAAGGAATTGACTAACTGGCCCGCAATTTTCACTTTAATCAGGGGGATGCCATTCTTGAGTGTCATGGCGACATCGCGCTGATTGGCCGGTTGCGGCGTCTTTTCGAAATATACCTGCTCGCGCTTGTAGTCGATCACGATGGACTTCCCGGCCAAGAAGGAGTGACCAAGCAGACCGGCTGCGGGCATGCCATCAGGCCCGATCATCCCCTCCAGCCTGATCGATTCAAAAATTATCACGCTTGCCGGTGCTGCACCTACACGTAGTCGCACCGTATCGGTCGTAAAGGTCGCAGGGGCCATGGAACCAAACCCTGTGGCTCCTTCGGACTTCGGAGCCAGCTTGATGCCGATGGCCCTGGCATATTCCGAGTCGATCAGGGAGTCGGTCGTTCCTGTGTCAAGCACCATCCATGCATCCGAATGACCATTGACGGTGGTCTTGATATACACAATACCCTTGCGAAACACGGATGAAAGTGTGTATGGATGATGTTCCGAAGTCGGTTTTTGGAAGTGGACATGGTCTGTCGCGAGAGTGCGTTCACTGGCACTGCTTGGCGAGCAAAATGCCGGACAGGCCGTCATGTACAGCACGGATCCAACTACGGCAATGATCATTGACAACGGGAACTTGTGGGAGAAATTGTAATGCATTTGATGGTCCAAGTGAAAGTATGAACTGCCCATTTAGTTGTGCAAAATCGAGCTCGCCGAAGGCGAGATCGCCCTGGCCATCAGGACATACATTCAGCCCGCACCGCCAAGGGTTAAGATCGCCAAGCAGCCGCAGGCGCGGCGACACACATTTCTTCATCGCACTAACATGCGGCAGCGGCGAAGAACCGTTTTGGCAACTGGCCCCTTTTCTCACATTGCCAGTTCGGCGGCGGCAGGGAAATCCAGGTCGGTTTGGGCAACGTTGTTGATGTAATTCGTCAGCATATTGAGCGCGACATTGAGAACGATTTCGACCACGGCAGCATCGTCGAACCCTGCCGCCCGCACCGCTGCCAGGTCTTCGTGATGGACATGGCCACGCGCGGCGAGGACGCGATGAGCAAATCGAAGAGCCGCATTGGCCTTGGCATCGGCAGAACCGATCCGGCGCGCGGCGTCGATCTCTTCGTCGCTCAGTTTGGCCAGGTTAGTTCCCAGGTAGCTGTGCGCCGCCAGGCAGTAGTCGCAGCCGTTAAATTCCGCGGTGGCCAGCGCAAGCCGCTCGCGCAATTTCACGTCAAGAACACCTGTGGCCAGGGCACCGTTCAACGCCAAATAACCCTCAAGTGCAGCCGGGCTATTGCCGACCATTTTCATCAAGTTCGGAACGACGCCAAGTTGTTTGAGAACAGCGTCGAGCAGTGGCTTCGATGCTGCGGGGGATTCGTCGACGGAAGGAATGGCGATGCGGCTCATATAGTTCTCCAGGTAGCGTTGATTTTCGAGTGCGCTGAACCAGCGCATGGACGCACTATACAATCGTGCGATTCATCGAAGAATAGTCAAATCGCGCAAGTGATTCTTCCCCGGAATGGAAGAATAAAGGAGCCGGAAAGGGGACCTTGGGCGCATCGCCGCGCTTTCACTTGTTGATCTCGCTACCGCGGCGATATACGGAATCGGCCGACTGATCCAGCTCGCTGCCAACGCGCACGCCCCGGCATGAGCGCCGTTCCTTACCGCACCTGGGCTACCAGGCCAGCATTCGAGGGCCAATCAAGGCGCCCAGCGCGGCAGGAATCAGCATGCCCAACAGATACCAAAAACCGACGAATACCGCGCTCATCTCCGGGCAGTGCAAGCCATACACGGCTGCCGCTGCCGCACCCGCGGCGAGCCCTGCGGCCGCCCCCGCCAGGCGTAGACGTGTCGGTGCCCGGCCGCGCATGACGCACAGCGCGGCGCCAAACATCGGCAACGAGATCAGCGTGATGAGCACTGGACAATAGACCCAGGAGTTACCCCAGAACAGCTCGGCGCGTGTTGCGGTGGGCGCTTGCAGCAGGGTCGCAGCGGCCACACACCACATCAGTAATACCGGCGTACCCAGCCACAGCGGCAGCAAGGCCGTGTCCGCCCCCGGCGCGGATAAACGCTTGGCCGTTAGCCAGCCGCCCCATGCCAACGCGACGGAGAACGCCATCTTGATCCAGAACGTTGGCAGCATCGCCGCCTGGTCCAAGTCGGGGCGCAGGCCCAGAACGGCCAGCATGATAACGCCGCTGGCGAGCGTGCCGCCCAACAATGGAAACAGGGTGGCAAGGGCTGGACGGGCGGCGACGCCGACATCCGGCCCGCTGGCCAGCATGTCGATCAGGTCATCTGTTTTCATGTCTTATCTTTGAGTTTAGACGCCAGTGTTTTCAAGCCGCGGTGCACAGACACCTTGACGGCCGCCTCCGACATTCGCAAAGCACTGGCCGTCTCTCGCACGGACCAACCTTCGAGCTTGGTACAAATAATCGCATCGCGCTGCTTCGCGGGCAGCATCGCCAATAACTTGGCCACATCACGGCGCGCTTCGCCAGCATCCTGATCGGCGCTGGAAAACAAGGCATGCTCGTCGACCAGCGGCTCAAGCAGACTGACGCGCCGCCCATGCCGGCGCAGCCAGTCGATCAGTTTGTACTTGGCGATGGCGTAAATCCACGCCGTCAGCGGCACGCCCGTGTCGTAACTCAGGCGTTGATTGTGTATTGCCAGCAACGACTCCTGCACCAGATCTTCGACCTCGTCCGGCCAGCTGCCCAGACGTCGCCGCAGGAAGGCGCGCAAATGCGGCGCTGTCGCCTGCAGAAAATGTCGATATGCCTGTGCGTCACCGTCGAGCCCCTGCAAAAACAGCGCATGCAAACGCAATTCCGTATGGCGCAGGACACTCTCCTCGGTTATTCGCTGCATCGGCGCCCTTAGTGACAGCATTTAATCGAAATTTGTAGTCTGAAAAGAAATTCGTCTTACTCTGTAACCAATTTATTGATTGCTGCGAACTAACTGCCAGGTCCCCCATAAACAGGTAATGCACCATGAATCCGTCTGTCTCGCTCGGCATCTGCGCCTCACACTGCACCGAGTCGGCATCCTATGCCAGCGACAGCTGCGAAGTCAACAGCGGCCCGACGACGGAGCAATCTGCGGCACCGGCCCGATGCACGTGTGAATTGAAAAAAGACGAATCGCAGAAATAATCATAGCGCCCGGCTTGCAGAGCGGGCGCATACAGGAGGAACATCCGTGCCCCAAGCCATCACACCACTTGCCGCCGCCGCAGGGGCGCCCGCCTATTCCGGCGGTAAGCCATCGCCCGCCGCCTTGCAGGCACAGTTGCAGCGCTTTCAGCAACAATTGTCCGACTGCGTCAATTGCGCGTCAGCTAAAACGTCGCAGGGAAAGTCTGATATCCAAGCCATTGCCGCGCGCATTAGCCAAGTACGGCAGAGCATCGCAGAGACGGATAGCGGGCAGACTGCACGCCCCAGCGGCGCAACGCAGGCGGCACCGACCGCATCCGCAAGCGCGCAGCAAGGCAGCAGAATCGATGTCTTCGCCTGAGACAGAGAACATCGTTGTGAGATTTGTCGTCGCGCGTTTGAACGGTTTCGACTTCGATTCTGGCGAAAGAACACGCAAATTTCGACAGTGCGACGTGATGGAATTTCTGACTGCCGCATGCTCCCCGTGTGACGCCATGGTCCGCCTGTATTGGCGTATTGCCCCAAAAAATGGTCGCTATCGACAAGTACAAGTGCGCAGCGCAAGGCATTGTCGATCGCGCTAGTCAGCGCGCATTGTATCGTGGCCATGTCTGTCGGGACCGGCGCCGCGCTGCAGCAGCTGTCGCCGGCAAAATAAGCCCGGCGCATTAGCATCTATTCAGCCTCTTGCTTCCGGCCTGCGCTGACTGCATGCCGGCGTGTACGCCGCGCCGCAACATCTACGCGTCACCTGAGTCCATTTCGAAAAATTCTTCCACAACACAACGGTTCGATCCAGAAAGCAATGCGCCTCCCAACTCAAACCTGAACGCCCATTTCTGTTCAGCTTGCACGCCTCGCTATCCCGATTAGAGCTCAGGAGTTTCTTGCAATTACCGTGACGATTCATTTAATGAAATTCTCAATTACGAAATTCGACAATTCTAACGAGTAAAGGATAGCATTACACTTGTTATCAAACCAAGAAATAAAAAAATTGTTCCGCGTGGATTGAATTGATCTTAATTTCACGTGATGATTTGTGGCGCGAATTAATACTCCAGAAGAATTTTAATTCTCTATTTTTATAGAGAATTATTTGCTTTTTTTCTCAAGCAACTGCAGACCACGTATCAATTAAACAACCATGCTAGATATCCTTCCATGGAGGATCAGCTATATTTCTTCCTGACCAACATCTCGGCAATGCCATGCTCGGCAGCTCATTTCCCGCCAAGGCAATTAAGAGTCAATTTCGCCTGCCGCACGTAGTAGCAACGACCACATTTCGATAAAATGTCATCAAGCAGCAAAAGAGTGCTTTGGAGATCGGCTTTTGACGTGCGCTGCGAGATTGGATTTACTACCTGAGAGCGAATTCTAATTTACCACCATGTCGAAGAAAATATTAATCGTCGAAGATGAAATTGACATAACTGAACTTGTCAGGATTCACCTCGAAGATTTTGGCGCCGACATACACTTATGCAATGATGGCTTAATGGCGATGCAACTATTGGAAAGTCAGGATTTCGATTTGCTCATACTGGACCTCAGTCTCCCGGGCTTGGACGGTTTAGAAATATGCGACAGGGTACGCCGGCGGGATCCGTTCTTACCCATCCTCATGATGACGGCGCGTGTGGATGAAGCTGACCGCATTCTTGGCTTGGAAATGGGCGCGGATGACTACTTACCAAAACCGTTCAACGTCATGGAGTTGGTTGCTCGGGTGCGTGCATTGTTTCGCCGCGTCGATGCGATGGCGAGCCCCCCCGTTCGCCCCAAGACCATTATCATTGATCATTTGAGCATTGATGTTGAAAAACGGGACATTTTGGTTGGCGGCAAGACTGTCCTGCTAACCGGAAAAGAATTTGAGTTACTACTGCATTTTTCACGCACTCCTGGTCGTGTTTACAGCCGCGAGCAACTCCTGCAATCGCTTTGGGGGCCTTCATACCAAGGCTATGAGCATACCGTGAATTCTCATGTCAATCGGTTGCGCGCAAAAATTGAACCCGATCCTGCGCAGCCGCATTTTATTCAAACCGTCTGGGGTGTCGGATATAAGTTTCGCGATAACGCAGCACGGCGAATTTTATGATGCGCTCGCTCTACGTTCGGCTTGGCGCCGTCCTACTATTTCTGTTCGTCTTACCCTCCATGGTAGCAATCCACTCAGTCTGCGGGAACTCTGGTCTGGCGGGCAGAGCTTCCGCTTAGTTACCCTGATGATCGGTTTGTGTCTCACTTTCGCATTTCTGACGGGTTTGCTGCTGTTTCGCGTCTTGACGAATCGGCTAAGAGAATTGACCTATTCGGTCGAGGACTTCAAGGAAAGGCAGTATGCGGAACAACTTCGTGTCCCTCCATTCAATCGCAACGGTGACGAAATTGATCGATTGACGGAAGTGTTTTTCGATATGGCGCAACGCATTGCTGACCAAATTCACCACCTGGAACGTGTCGACCACGCGCGTCGGATGTCCATCAGCAACGCATCCCACGACTTGCGCACGCCGTTGACGGCGATGCAGGGATATCTCGAGACGTTGCTTTTGAAGGACGAGACGCTGGATAAGGACCAACGGCTATCCGTACTCAGGACACCCAAGTAATGATTCTGCAAATCGTATAAATTGCGCGCCAACGGCATGACGTATCGCTGATCATAGAACCGCATGAACGGCCGTCCCAGCACTTCAGTTCGGAGCGCTGACTTTCCCCTCAAGAATCCGACATAGTCACGGCTATCCTGATCAACCTCGAATGCCGCATAGTCAATTGACGTAACCCATGGCAATGCATTGGGGGGCGAAAACTGCATAGCCTTTAGCGTGCGGTTGTCTTGCTCGCCAACTTGCAAAGCGCGATTCAACACCTCTTGCGTCAGACCATTTGGCAGATCTGTTTTCCCAAGCAGGCGCACCAAGGTGTCCACGCGCCTTGCGGCGTCATGCAAAGTTTGACTGGCATGCTCCTCCAGCAGGCGCACCGCAACTTGTCCACTCTCATGTTCGGATTGAATCGTGAGCATGCGGTCCTGGCACACGGAATAGGCGGTTTGCGCGACTACGGCGGCGACGGTGAGCGACGCAAATGCGAGCAAGAAGCGTCGACTGGTATTCGCATCCATGAAATACTGTTTGTTTAACATGAGTTATTTTTCGATGAATTGGCAAACCATGACCGCGATCGTTGATTAATTATTAATATAATCGAACACGCCACGCCACGACGAGCGCTCTTGCGTGCGCGCGTGAAGCAGACCCGACTAGGTTCAAACACCTGGCAAAGCCACGTCGTGCCCCTCAGTCGCCCGAGCGGCACGACTTATTACAAATAGAGCGCAATCGAATTCGCCGACTACATATGCACATCGATCGATACCCTCAACCGGGTAGCGCCGGTGCACCACGGCGACCGAACGGCCACAGCGGCTCGAATCATTCTCGTCATTCAGCGAAATGTTCAATTGCTCCGCGTGGTATTTGTCGAATTAATTGACGGCGGTATAGTGGACTCCCCACTCATCAGTTGAACTCGAAAGGAATTATCATGGACCGACGTGCATTAATTGCTACTTCATTGGCAGTACTTGTTGCTTGCGCGGCATCATCAGTGCATGCAGATACCGGACCGAAAGAGAAATGTTTTGGCGTCGCCAAGGCTGGCCAAAATGATTGCGCCAATGCAAATGGTGCGCACTCATGCGCGGGCCAAGCGAAGTCGGACAACTCTTCATCCGAATGGAAATATGTGGCGAAAGGAAGCTGTGAAAAGGTGGGCGGAAAGTTAGCTATGGTCGAAGGAAGCAAATAAATTCGCCCTGAATTTTCCAGTGCACGAAATTTCTTGGCACACAATTACTCATTGGACCAGGACGAAAGACTGAGGTAACCGTTGTCGCTTCCGGTTTAAGTACCAAGTTAGTCGTCCGGTGTCCATGTTTCGTTCCGCGTTTAGTGGCGCGCTGCCAAGCCAGATGGCGACGCGGTGGATATTGAAAAATTTCACAAACTACGGCTTGGGAACCGGCGCCAGGGTGCGGGACCACATTACGGCAAGTACGTCAATTGCGTACCTGAGTTTTCTAATGTTGGAATAGAAAATTGCCGATTGTGGATTTTTATCTATTTAACTACTATCTTTTGAATTCGACACAGCCGGCGTACCGCTGTTAAGAATTTCAATTATGCTCCCTGCGCTACTAGACCATGAAATCAGCAATCAAATTGTACCGATTCGAGCTCTCCGGACATTCGCATCGCGTCGAGCTCATGTTGTCGTTGCTTCGTCTTGACTTCATTATCATTGAGATTAATCTGTGGAAGCATGCCCAGAAAGGCGAAAGATTCCTGTCGCTCAATCCAAATGGACAGGTACCGGTCATTGACGACAATGGTGTCATTGTCGCGGATTCAATCGACATCTTGACCTATCT
>JANYGW010000138.1 GCA_025359245.1 Massilia sp. | reverse complement strand
GGCGAACGAAAACACTGCGGCGGCAGTGATGCTGACAACGCCGGCGATGGTGGTCGCCAGCAGGATGGAAATGAGGATGGGATCGATTTTGACGCCTCTTGGTCGGCCGCTGCGTTGCCGCAAACCGGCCATTGTACCGCTACCGAGCGAGCAGCGCGTCGATCTCGGCCTGCAGTTCGGCCATGCTGTCGACGACGCGGTAGGCGCCGTCGAACCGGTGCTCGCGCGTGAGCGGGTGGCGCAGCACGATGCAGGCGATGCCGGCCGCATTGGCGGCTTGCAGGCCGCGCGGCGAGTCTTCGACCACCAGGCAGTCCTGCGCGGCCACGCGGAGCCGCTCCAGCCCGCGCAGGTAGGGTTCCGGCGACGGCTTGGTGCCGCCATAGTCGTCCGAGGTGAGCACGAACTGGAAATGCCGCACGAGGTCGAGGCCGTTGTGGATCAACTCGAAATGGTCGCGCCGCGCGCTCGTGACCACGCCCATGGGCACGCGCGCGCCCACGTGCGCGAGCACCGCCTCGATGCCGGCCACGGGCCCGATCGCTTCGGCGACCAGGCGCGCGCTGTACATCACGTCGCGGTCGGCACGCCGCGCGACGATCAGCTCGGGCGTGACGCCATCGATCAAGTGCCAGGCGCCGCAATTGTCGCGCAGGTACCAGTCGAGGAACATCCGCTCGGTCAGCTCGATGCCGTGCGCGCGAAACAAATCGCGGTTGACCTCGAAGAAGAAGCGCTCGGTGTCGACCAGCACGCCGTCGTTATCCCACAATACGCCCTTGATCAATGCGCTTCATCCCAGTTCTTGCCGATGCCGACTTCGGCCAGCAGCGGCACCTTCAGTTCGGCCACGCCGGCCATGAGCTCGGGCAGCTTGACCTTGACCAGGTCGAGTTCATCGTCCGGCACTTCGAGCACCAGTTCATCGTGCACCTGCATGATCATTTTCGTTTTCAGGCCACTCGTCTCGAGCCAGCCCTGCACGGCGATCATCGCCAGCTTGATCAAGTCGGCCGCCGTGCCCTGCATCGGCGCGTTGATCGCGGCGCGCTCGGCGCCCTGGCGGCGCGGGCCGTTCGGCGAATTGATCTCGGGCAGCCACAGGCGGCGACCGAACACGGTCTCGACGTAGCCGCGCGCCTTGGCCTGCGCGCGCGTGTCTTCCATGTACTGCTTCACGCCGGCGAAGCGGGCGAAGTATTTGTCGATGTAGCTTTGCGCGGCGGCGCGGTCCACACCCAGATTGCCGGCCAGGCCGAACGCGCTCATGCCGTAGATCAGGCCGAAGTTGATGACCTTGGCGTAGCGCCGCTGCTCGCTTTGCACCTCGCCCGGTGCGACGCCGAAGATCTCGGCGGCGGTGGCGCGGTGGATGTCCTCGCCGTCGGCGAACGCGCGCAGCATCGCCGCGTCTTCCGAGATGTGCGCCATGATGCGCAGCTCGATTTGCGAATAGTCGGCCGAGACGATCACGCTGCCCGGCGGCGCGATGAAGGCTTCGCGGATGCGGCGGCCCTCCTTGGTGCGGATCGGGATGTTCTGCAAATTCGGATCGTTCGACGACAAGCGCCCCGTCACCGCGACGGCCTGCGCGTAGTTGGTGTGCACGCGGCCCGTGTCGCGGTTGACCATCTTGGGCAGCTTGTCGGTGTAGGTGGACTTCAGCTTCGACATGCCGCGATATTCGAGCAAAATCTTCGGCAGCGGATAATCCTCGGCCAGCTTTTGCAGCACTTCCTCGTCGGTCGACGGCGCGCCGGTCGGCGTCTTTTTAATCACCGGCAGTTGCAGCTTGCCGAAGAAGATCTCGCCGATCTGTTTCGGCGAGCCGAGGTTGAAGGGGCCGCCGGCCAGCTCGTAGGCTTTCTGTTCGAGTTCGATGATGCGCGCGCCCAGTTCGCCGGACTGCACGTCGAGCAGGGCGCCGTCGATCAAGACGCCATTGCGCTCGATCTTCTGCAGCACCACGGAAGTCGGCAGCTCGATCTGGCGGTAAATGAACTCCAGCTTGGCATCGCGCTCGACGTGGCCGATCATGGTCTCGTGCAGGCGCAGCGTGATGTCCGAATCCTCGGCCGCGTAGTCGGTGGCGTTCTGCAGCTCGACCTGGTCGAAGCAGATCATGTTGACGCCCTTGCCGCAGACGTCGGCGAACGCGATCGTCTTGTAGTTCAGGTGGCGCATGGCCATGCTGTCCATATCGTGCGGCTTGTGCGACTCGAACACATACGATTCGAGCAGCGTGTCGTGGACGATGCCGCGCAAGGCCACGCCGTGGTTGGCGAAGATGTGGCTGTCGTACTTGAGGTTTTGGCCGAGCTTCGGCTTGTCGGCGTTTTCCAGCCACGGTTTGAGGCGCGCCAGCACGTGCTCGCGATTGAGCTGCTCGGGCACGCCGGCGTAGCGGTGCGCCAGCGGGATGTAGGCGCCCTTGCCCGCTTCCACGCT
>JANYGW010000121.1 GCA_025359245.1 Massilia sp. | reverse complement strand
CTCAATTGAAAAATGTTTTTCAATTGAGGTCTGACCCCGATTGAAAAACATTTCCGCGGCTTATTCGTAGGCGGCGGCAGTGCGCCGCCAGGCGGGGTCGGCGTGCAGTTGCTTGATGGCCGGGGCCAGTCGGTCGTAGATGCCGGCCTGCTTGCGCTGCACCAGGAAGCGCCGCTCGGTGCCCGGTCCCGGCATCGGATACACCCGCAGCGTCGCGCCCAGCTGGCGGGTGCGGATGAAGTAGCGCGCCATCGATTCTGCCACGATCACGCAGTCGATCCGCCCCAGCAGCAGTCTTTCGATGTTCTTTTCGTCGCTCAAACCGCCGCTACGCTGCAGGTGCAAACGGAAAAACCATTCGTCCAGGCCCGGATACACATAGCCGGTGGTGATGCCAACGGTGGCGCCGCCGCGTCCGGCCCCGTGCTCCGGCGTGACCGGGTGCGCGGCCAGCGACACCAGCGCAAAACGGTCGGATGCGAAAGGGGCGGTCCACAGGTATTTTTTCTGGTCCGGGTCGTCCAGCCAGGCTGGCATCAGGCCGATCACGAGGCCGTCGAGCGAGCCTTCCTCGAGCTTGACCTGGAGCCGCTTGCGCGGCATGAACAGCAGGCGAAAGGTGAGGCCGCCGGGGCTCTTGCGGTTCAAATGGGTGATCAGGTCGGGATAGATGCCGTGTCCGTCGCCGAGCATCAGCGGCGCGAAGTTGGCGCTGGTGTAGACGTTGACGACTTCGGCGCGCGCCACCGGCGCCAGCAACAGGGCGCACAGCACAACCACGCGGACGACCAGGTTCTTCATGCTGCCCATGATATCACCGGGCCGCCGTTTCGCCCCGGGAAAGCCTGGCCAGCAACAGGCTGCGTTCGACGTCGGCCAGGCGCTCCACTTGGCCGCACCCAGGCCGTTTCGAGCCGATCGAGACCTGGCGCGGGCAGGGTCCGTCAGCCGCCGCGCAGGTCGATGTAGCGGTCGATCGCGCAATCGAGCGACGGCAGCAGCATCGCGCGCGCACTGCCCAGGGCGCTGTAGCGCGGGCGCCGCGCCTGGTAGCGGAACTGCGCCGCGCTTTGCCGTTCCAGGCGGCTGGTGTCGATCCCGGCCCGCAGCGCCGCCTTGTGCGCCAGTTCGGCCCACGTCAGCGCGGTGCCGTTGGTCAGGTGCCATATTCCGCAGGCGCGTTCGAAGACCAGGTCGAGGCAGGCCTGCACCAGGTCGGGCACGTAGGTCGGCGAGACCGTCAGGTCGCTGGCGGCGGTGAATGGCGCGCCGCGCGCGAGCGTGTCGAGCACCTGGGTGAGGAAGTTGTGGCGGTCCCACGGGCCGAAGAAGGAACTGCTGCGCACTACCAGCACGCTGTCGTGGCGGTCGCGCACGATGCGTTCGGCGGCGGCCTTGCTGCAGCCGTAGATATTCAGCGGCGCGACCGGATCGGCCTCGGTGTACGGCGACAGCCGCGCGCCGTCGAATACCAGGCCGCTGGAAAAGATGGTCAGGTGCGCACTGTGGCGCGCGCAGGCGGCGGCAAGCGTGGCCGGGCCCTGGACGTTCTCGCGAAAGCAGCGTGCGATATCGGTTTCGGCCTGGTCGACCCGCACATAACCGCTGGCATTGATGACCGCCCACGGCCGATAGCGCGTCATCGCTTTTTCGACCGAGGCCAGGTCGGCGATGTCCATCTCGGCCCGGCCCAGCAGGCGGAAGGCCAGTTGGCGCTTGAGGCAGATGCGCGCGAAGGCCCGCCCCAGGGTGCCGGTGGCGCCGGTGATCAGGATCGGTCCGGCCTGGGGACTGGCGCTGGCCTGGCGCAGCGCGTCGCGCTCCGGCACGGCGGCTTCATCCCATGCGCGCAGCGGCGCATGGGGCAGTGGTGATGGATTTGGAGGCATGAAACTTTCCCGCAGTGTGGTGGCAAGCGCAATTTAGAGGCTGCCTAAAACGGGAAAGTTCGGCGCTTGGCCGGGATAAGGCGCTACTGCTGACGCAGCGCAGCGAAATTGCGGGCTGGCCTTGTCCTTACAGGCGCATGCGGTAAACAGTGCGCTGGCTCGGCTTACTTGACGCGTTTGACCTTGGGCGCCGTGTTGGTGCCCTCGATCACCATGAATGTGGTGCCCATGAAATTGCGTTCGACCTTGACCTTCAGGTTAATGCCGGAGACGGGCGCATTGCTGTCATCGACGATGCGCCACACCTGGCCGTTGGCCAGCACGATCTGCTGATTCGGGGACATGCCCTCGAAGCGGCCGGGGATGGTGCTGACGAAGGACTGCAAGGCCGCCTGCTTTTCCTCCAGCCCGAACGACTGCTCCGCTGCCTTGGCTAATGGGGCTGGCGCGGCTGCGCGCGGCGCCAATGCCGGCGCGGCGCTGGCGGGCAGCGCGTCATAGCAGGCGAGGCGCTGGGTCGCGTCGCCCAGCGTACGGCAGCGCAGCAAGGACGCATCGTCGGCCAGGGCCGAACCGGATGCCAGCAGCAAAAGCAACAAAGTTTTCATAAAATCGATCAAGAAAGTGTAAAAGCGGAGGCAGGTCCACGCGGAGTATTCCACGCGTGCATCCCCCGGTCAAGGATGGCCGGCCAAATCCCCGCCGTCGCGCCGCCGACAGGCGGCGCTGCGATGGCGTTGGGGGAGCTCCGACATTCGGATCCGAACCAGGCTGTACGGAGACCGGGGGCAGGTCTGGACGGTGTCAGACCTGCCCCCTGGCGCCCGGCGTGCGGGGCCGCCGTGAAGGTTTAGTCGCGCAACTCGGCTGGCACCTTGCCGCCATTCGCTGCCAGCTTGTTCATCACCTGGCGGTGCAGCCAGATATTCATCGCGGCCGAGTCGTTGGGGTCGCCCTTGAAGTCGAGTTCGCGCGCCAGTTCCTTGCGCGACTCCAGGCTGCTGTCGAGGTTGAGCAGCTTGAGCAGGTCGACGATCGAGCTGCGCCAGTTCAACGACTGGCTGTGCGGCATGGCGTTGAGGATGGCTTCGACGTCCACCGCGTCCATCGGTGCGCTGGGCGGCGCGGTGCTCGCTTGCGTCGGCGCTCCCTGGCTGGCGGCCGTCGATTGCATCGATCCGGCGCTGCCCGTCGGCCCGGCTTGCACGGCCGGATGCGAGGAGGGGAATATCTTGTGGAAGATGTTGCTCAGTATGCCCATGATGGTGTCCTTTTCTGTGCAGGTGAATGACGCGCCCTAATGCCCTTGCATCCCTTGCGCCACGCGGCCGAGGATGATGGCGAGCGCCGCGCCGGCGATGGTTCTCACCAGTTGCGGATGTTCAGCGTAGAAGTCGCCCATGCGCTCGACGATGCCCGGGTTGTGCTGTTCGGCGTGTTCGGCGATCTGCCGTACTTGTTCGGGCGACAGCGCGTCGGCCTGCGTGGGCGTGACGGCGGCCGGCGCTTCGTTGCCGTGCAGGAGGTGCCCCAGCGCGCCGCCGGCGAGCGAGCCGAGGACGGCGGGACTGACGCCGCGCAGCAGCTGGTTGAGCATGCCGGCGCGCTGGGTCGGGTCGCTCTTGTCGAACAGCTGGCTGACCATCTGTGGAAAGGGCGGCGTCTGGTCCGAGCGCAGGGCCTCGCTCACGCCCTGCGCCATCGCCGCGCGCGGCGCGTTTTGGGCGACCGCGTCGAAGTCGTCCAGGGCGCGCCCGGCGTTGGCATTGGCGCCGCCGCCCAGGTATTGTTGAAGCAAGTTGCCGATATCCATGCCCATGCTGTCCCCCGTGTGTCGTCTGGGGTGCAGCTTAGGCCGTGCGGCGGCGCGCGTCTGTTCGCCATTTCACCTAGCGCGGCATGGACTGGCCAGCCGCAAAAAAAGCAGCCGCAGCTGCTCTCGGTTTAGTCGCCGATCAGCTGGCCGGCATCGACATATTTGTGCACGCGCTCGACGTTGTTGGCGATCGTGTACTTGACGCCCTTGACCTTGTAGCTTGTCTTGGGGAAGGTGCGAATGAACCAGGTGCGCGCGCCGCGCTTGTCCGCCTTGACGTCGGACAGGCCGCTCCAGATGGTATTCCACTTGCCATCGGTGTCTTGCAGTTCGACCTTGCTGATGGCCTCGGCGCCCTGGCCGTCGTGCAGCACCAGCCGCACTTCGGTCGCATTGACCGGCTTGGCGTAGCCCATTTCGATCCAGTCGAAGCCGATCTCGATGTTGAAGTTGATCCAGTACTTGCCGTCGACCGGGCCGACCGCGCCCACTTGCGCGCGATTCGAGTCGTCCGGCTTCGGATCGCCATAGGTGCTGCTGGCCGAGGCCGTCGCCGCCCATTGGCCGTGCGGGTCGTTGATGTACTTGTCTTCCATCGTGCCGTAGTCGAAACGCGCCTGTTTTTCGGCCTGATCGCGCTGCTCGGCGGTCATGTTGGCCGGATCGATGGCTGCCGGCGCTGGCGCCGTGACGGGGGCCGGTGCGGCCACGGGCGCCGGTGCGATCACCACCGGCGCCGGGGCGTTTGCCGGCTCCTTCTTGTGGCAAGCGAGCAGCAACATGGGGGTAAGCAGCAGGGCGAAGCGCGAGATCGTATTCATGGTGTCCTATAAAAAAGGGAAACTGGTGCCGCCGTCGGCGCATGCGCCGATCGGCCAGGCGGCGTCGAAATCCGTGGATTTCATGGCGACCTGAATAAAATTGACGGAAAAACAAGGTGGCTATAGTCGCATAGAAATCGGCGCCGGGCAATCGCCTTGCGCGATGGCGCAGAGAATGTTTGGACAGCAAGCACTTGTGGCACTACACTTAAAGTTTCCGATAATCAATAAACGTCATGCGCACCTTCCTGTTTCTCGTGTTTGCGGCGCTGTTCGCGGCGGCGATCAGCTTATGGCATATGCCGCCGCAAGTAGCAGGCATCTATGTTGTCGCGAGCGTGCTGTGTTTCGCCATGTACGCGGTCGACAAGTCCGCCGCCAAGGCCGGCCGCTGGCGCACGTCGGAAAACGCGCTGTTGCTGCTTGGCCTGGCCTGTGGCTGGCCGGGCGCGATGCTGGCCCAGGCCATGCTGCGCCACAAGGCCAGCAAGCCGTCGTTCAAGCTGCGCTTTGCGTTTACCGTGGTGCTCAATATCGCGCTGTTCGCGTATCTGGTGGCGCCGCTGCATCTGCTGCGCCTGTCCTGAGGCGAGCGCACCGGGCGTTCATTCGCCGTATTGAAATACGCTCTCGAGCGGCACGCCGAACACGCGCGCGATGCGGAACGCCACTTCCAGCGACGGCGAATACTTGTTTCCTTCGATCGCATTGACGGTCTGGCGCGTGATGCCGACCCGGTCCGCCAGTTCCTGCTGCGTCATTTCCTGCTGGTGAAAACGCAGGTGGCGAATGGTGTTGGCGAGCTGGCCGCCACTTTTGCCCATGGCCTAGCTCCCGCGCCGGTACAGGAACAGCTGCGAGCCGGTTTCGACCAGCTGCGCCAGCACCCAGAAGCCCAGCATCACGTGCGTGAAGATGAAATTGCCGCTGGTGAGCAGCGCCGCGCTCAGCGCCATGAACACGCCGGTGGCCAGCACGTAGGCGCCGTTGCGCGTGCCGATCAGGCCGATGCGGCGGTCGCGTTCATCGGTGTCGGTGCGGCGGTCGAGGATGGCGATGATGGCGTGCCCGACGATCTGCAGGATCACCAGCAGCACCACGGCCAGCGCGAACAAGGCCATCTGCGGCGGCAGGACGTTGCTGGCCGACGAGGGCAGCACCAGCGCGAAATAGCCGGCAAAGCAGACGATCAGACTGAAGAACACCAGCCACAGGCTTTTTTCATGGAATGACAGGTTCATTTGGCTTCTTTCTGTGTCATGTTTATTTGATGTTATGTAAAAAATACACGACATCACCAGCATAGGTTTGCGCCATCCGGATGTCAAGTATTTTTGACATCGACCGATGGCCCGGCAAACCGGCGCCGATGATGCTAAGGTTGCGCCATGTGGATCTATCCGAAATTTCTCGCACACCGGGGCGGCGGCAAGCTGGCTCCCGAAAACACCATCGCCGGCCTGCAATGCGGCCTGGCGCATGGCTTCCATGCGGTCGAATTCGACGTCATGCTGGCGCGCGACGGCGTGCCGGTGGTGATGCACGACCCTTACCTGGGCCGCACGGTGGCCGGCGCCGGCAATGTGTTCGACTACGACGCGGCCGAACTGGCCGCCATGGATGCGGGCAGCTGGTTCGGCCCGCAGTTCGGCGATGCGACGGTGCCGTTGTTTGCGCAGTACGTCGAATTTTGCAAGGCCAACGGGATCTGGATGAATATCGAGATCAAGCCGGCGCCGGGATTCGACGTCGAGACGGGCCGGGTGGTGGGCGAACTGACGCGCGCCATGTTCGGCCTCGAGATCGCCCGGGGCGATCCGGCTGCGCTGCCGCTGATGTCGTCATTTAGCCCGGTGGCGCTGGCGGCGGCACGCGCGGCGGCGCCCGATGTGCCGCGCGCGCTGCTGCTCGACGCGCTGCCGGCCGACTGGGAAGCGCAGGCGCGCGCGCTCGGTGCGGTGGCCATCCACACCAACCAGAAGCATTTGACGGCGGCGCTGGCGCGCCAGGTCAAGGACGCTGGCTTCGGGCTGTTTTGCTACACGGTCAACGATCCGGCCAGGGCGCGCGCGATCATCGGCTGGGGCGTGGACGGGATGTGCACCGACCGCATCGACCTGATCGGGCCGGACGGACCGGATGGACCGGGTAATTAGCTTCAATATTGCCCTTGCCGCCCCACGGTAACGACCTCCTCGCGCACGCGGGGATCCATACTCCCTTTGCTCAGCATGGATCCCCGCGTTCGCGAGGAGGTCGTTGATTTGTTGTATTTGACGGGGTGACGCCGGAATTCCTGGGGCTTTCCCCCTATATAGGCCCTTGACGACTACGCTATAATCGATTTTTTAAAGCTTGCTGCCCTCACTCGCCCATACAACATGAAATCATCTGAAATCCGCGACAAATTCCTCAAATTCTTCGAATCGAAGGGCCACTCGATTGTCCGTTCCAGCTCGCTCGTGCCAGGCAACGATCCGACGTTGTTGTTGACGAACAGCGGCATGGTGCAGTTCAAGGATGTCTTCACCGGCACCGACTCGCGTCCGTACACGCGCGCCACCTCCGTGCAGCGCTGCGTGCGTGCCGGCGGCAAGCACAATGACCTGGAAAACGTCGGCTACACGGCGCGCCACCATACCTTCTTTGAAATGCTGGGCAACTTCAGCTTCGGCGACTACTTCAAGCGCGACGCCATCAACTACGCGTGGGAGCTGCTGACCAAGG